>JAEWBD010000432.1 GCA_023391315.1 Bacteroidota bacterium
GTGCAGGAGGCACAGGTGTATGCAGATGTTATACAGCCTATCTTTCAAACAAAATGCTACTCCTGCCACGGACCTAACAAGCAAAAAGGCAAACTAAGAATGGATGATAGTTTGAGATTAATGAAAGGCGGTAAAGATGGTATTGTGATTGAAGCTGGTAATGCCGATGCAAGTGAACTTATTAAAAGGATGTTGCTGCCGGACTACGATGATGACCACATGCCGCCCAAAGAAAAGCCACAGCCAACAAAAGAGCAACTTGCATTAATACACTGGTGGATTTCAAACGGCGCATCATTTGATAAAAAAGTAAGCCAGCTTCCGCAGGATGATAAAATAAAACCTTTGTTGATTGCTTTACAAAATGTCAGTCCTGAAATAAAAGTAACATCCGATCTTCCCACGTTACCGGTTGAGCCAGCCGATGCAAGCGTGGTTACACAACTGAAAGCAAAAAAAATCCTCGTATTGCCGGTTGCATTAAACAGTAATTATGTTACAGTAAGTTTTATCAACGATACAATTATTGATAATAATGATTTACAGTTAATAGCAAAACTCAGCAAACAATTGGTTTCTTTAAAACTGAGTGGCACAAATATGAATGATGAAGGTTTAAAAATAATTGCACAATGCAATAACCTTATCAAATTATTTTTAGATGGTACACATATTTCTGATAACGGCTTAAAAAGTTTAACGGCGCTTACTAATCTTCGCTATTTAAATCTTGTACATACAAAGGTTTCGGCACAAGGTGTAAGTGAATTAAAGGCCCTGCCCAAATTACAATCAATCTATCTTTATAAAACATTAATTGCAAAGCAGGATTGGCCGCGTTTGCAGCAGGCATTTCCCAAAACACAGCTTGACAGCGGCGGTTATATTGTGCCTACATTAGCTACAGATACCACAACGGTTAAAGCAAAAATTGAATATTAATCAGGATATAATATTTGAAAAATAATTTTTCATAACATTATTGACTGCTGTTTAAAGAAGTAAATTTTTATTGAAGCCGAAACTTTGCTTTATTGCATTGTATCAAACCAGTTACAGGTTATGCAACAACTGCCACGCCGCCTGCAATCAATAGATGTATTCAGGGCCATTACCATGTTTCTCATGATCTTCGTAAACGATGTAGATGGCGTAAGCAATATTCCCGAATGGATAAAGCATGTTAGTGCTAATGCCGATGGCTTAGGTTTTGCCGATACCATTTTTCCATCCTTTCTTTTTATCGTGGGGCTTTCTGTTCCTTTTGCCTTACATAAAAGAATGCAATCCGGCGAAAGCAAACTATCTATTGCAGGGCATATTATCCTTCGTTCGCTTGCTCTCATCATTATGGGCTTCTTTCATGTAAACCTTGAAAGTTATAATGAGGAAGTTACCTTATTACCAAAAGCTGTTTGGGAAATATTAATAACGCTTGCCTTTTTTCTTATATGGCTTGATTATAAAACCACCAGCAAAATCAAACAGTATATTTTACAGTCGGCCGGTGTTATAATTTTAATAGTAATGGCGGTTTTATATAAAGGTGAATCACCACACGGCATAGTATGGATGCAACCGCATTGGTGGGGCATTTTAGGATTAATAGGATGGGCCTATTTAACCTGTGCATTAATTTATCTTTTCAGCAATGGCAGGTTAAAATTGTTGCTTGCCGCATTTATTTTCTTTCTTATTTATACAACGCTTAGTCAAACAGCGCTGCTAAACCCTGTTTCAGGTATATTAAGATATTGCTGGTTTTTAAACGGTGGTTCTGAAGTATCATTTATCATGAGCGGTATTATTGTTTCTGTTATTTACAGGCAAGGCCACAGCATCAGCACAACGAAATTTTTTACAATAATGTTTTTAGCAGGTGTTGGTATGATAGCACTTGGCTTTATATTAAGGCCGTTTGGCGGCATTTCAAAAATACACGGCACGCCATCATGGGTTGGCATTTGCACCGGTATCAGTATTCTTGTTTTCAGCTTATTGATCTATTTAATCGATATAGAGAAAAAAGGAAATTGGTTTGATATAATAAAACCGGCAGGCACCAGCACGTTAACCTGTTACCTTATCCCCTATTTTTTATATTCTTTTATGGTCTTGTTCCATATAAATTACCCCACATTTCTTTCCGAAGGTATGGGCGGTTTACTGCGCTCATTTGCCGTTGCATTTATTGTAATTTTTATAACAGCTATGCTGGAAAAGAAAAACACCCGGTTGAAAATATGACAGGTAAAGAGAGGTGGCCTGGTTGAATAGTTGACAGGTTGAAATGTGAGCGCGGGATCAGAAATAAACCTGTGATTTTTGTGAACTGGCGAAGGCCGGTTCCAGAACAGCAATTAAATTCATAGCAGACCAAAAAAGACGTTTATTGTTAAATTTCTCCTATCATGTAATTTAAACGATTAAATTATGGTACAAATGCCTGTTTTGAAAAGCTAAAGATTACATTTGCCGAAACAATTATTTACATGAAGCTCTTCGTTACGGGATTCCCCAATGATTTTGATGATACCGATTTAAAAGAAATGTTTGAATTGTACGGCACTGTAACGTCGGCAAGATTTGTTATGGACCGCAACACCGGCCGGCGAAAGAGCTTTGGCTTTGTAGAAATGCCCGATAGCCTTGAAGCATTGCAAACTATTGAAGCGCTTGACGGCGCCGGCATTAAAGGCAAAAAGCTCTCTATAAAGAAAGCCGAAGAAAGAAGCGCTGAAGGCGGTGGCGGCAGGGATAATTACAGAAGCAGCGGCCGCGATAATTTCAGAAGTGGTGGCGGTGGCGGCAGGGATAATTACAGGGGCAGCCGCGACAGGGATAATGACAGGGACAGAGGTGATTTTAACAGGAGAAGATTTTAAAGTATTTTCCGGTATTCATCGTTAAACGTATTAAAAAAGCCCTGCGGTTTAAAACCCGCAGGGCTTTTTTTAATTTTTATTGTTGCTATTATACCGAACAATTTACAAATTCAAAAGCCCCGAAATGTAAATCTTTCAGGGCTTTCATGAAGACATTTAATACGTCCAAATTCTATGCTTCCAGTATAATATTACTCTTTGTTTTGCCTTCCATCAGTTCAACACTGCGGTTAATAAAACCGGTAAGTTCTTCGCCTTTCAATAAACCCTGGGAAAGCAAAGCCAGGTCTGCAAGATTACGCACCTGCTTATTTAATTTATCTGAATTATCTTCTTTTAATAACTGCTGGTAAATAGGATGGTTACCATTAACCGTTAAAGTTACTTCATCAGGCATTTGAGCGTAAAAAGAAGCCATGCCGCCGCCAACGCCCGCCATATCTTTCATACGGCGCATAAACTCAGGACGTGTGGCAACAACCGGCTGCGCATCGGTGCTTAAACCTTTTACATCAACCGTAATATGCGTTTCACCAATTTGCAAGCCAAACCATTCCTTCAGTTTAGCTTCTTCATCTTTATTTAAAACACTGCTGTTGCTTTCCTGTGCATCAATCAAATTATCAACTATATCAGCATCCACGCGTTTAAAGGTTACATTCTCCCATTTCATTTCCATCGTATTGATGAACGCCGCATCAACAAGCGTTTCCATCTTCACTACTTTATAACCTTTATTGGCAGCAGCCTTTATATAACTATCCTGCTGAACAGGATCAGTTGTATAAAGAATCACCAGCTTGCCGTCTTTATTTTTCTGGGATGCTTCTGTTTCAGTTCTGTATTCATCAAGCGTACAGAATTTTTTGACAGATGCATCTTCCATAATAAAGAACTTGTTTGCCTTTTCAAGAAACTTATCATCCGTCATCATTCCATACTTCACAAACAAGCCAAGGCTCTCCCATTTTTCTTCAAACTCGCTGCGTTCTTTATTAAATATCTCTTCAAGTTTATCAGCAACTTTCTTGGTAATGTAGGTGTTTATCTTCTTCACATTCGGATCGCCCTGCAAATAGCTGCGGCTTACATTCAGCGGAATATCAGGACTGTCAATCACACCATGCAGCAACATTAAAAATTCAGGTACAATATCTTTCACTTCATCTGTTACAAAAACCTGGTTGCTGTATAACTGAATCTTATCTTTCTGAATCTCGTAGCTCTGCTTAATTTTTGGAAAATATAAAACACCGGTAAGGTTAAACGGGTAATCCACATTCAAATGAATCCAGAACAAAGGCGTTTCGCCAAAAGGATATAATTCTTTATAAAAATTCTGGTAATCCTGCGTGGTTAATTCAGATGGTTTCTTCGTCCAGATAGGGTTTGTATTATTGATCTGCTTGTCTTCAAAATAAACAGGCACCGGTAAAAAACGGCAGAATTTTTCAAGGATACCTTTAATACGG
>JAEWBD010000448.1 GCA_023391315.1 Bacteroidota bacterium
TGCAGTATATAATAACCGTCCTTGTCAATTTGCACCCATCCATCCATTAGTCCACCATTTCCTTTGAATGTTCCTGAAAGCCGGCTGCTATCTTTTAGTTTGGCTGCCATTTTTTTAGGCTGCAGGTAACCTCCTGAACGCAACCCTACGGGGATGGCATGGTCATAACGTCCGCTGGGGGAAAAAGAAAATAGTTTTAGTTTTTCCGGTTCACTAATTATCAGGTGGTCATCCATTTTTTCGCTGGCCCTGGTAGGCACGGTGCCATCCAGCGTATAGCGGATATCGGAATAATCGGTAGGAACAAAAATTTTTACCGGCCGGTCTTTCAGCACAATGCCACTGTTTGGGTAGCATTGAGCATGGCGGACATAGTAACCAAGATAAGAATACTTGAGCCCATCATAAGTCGATTTAAATATAGTAGAGCCATGCGTTTCGCCGGGATAAAGGGCTGAATGCCAGTGCAGGCCCGGAGGTGCTGATACCTTCAGCACACTGTCCATCATGTCGCGGGCCATTTGATGGTAAGAGTTTTCCTCGCTTCTCCCACCAATATTAAGTACGGTATTGGAGAAGTGCATCGTTGGTAACCGTTGCGCTGCAAGCCGCGGAATTTGCTGGTTGTCATTATGCAATGCAGGATCGGCAACCGTATAAAAGCGAAACAGTGAAGGCCTCTCAAGTAATGCATAGATTGTAAACAGGCCGCCAAAAGAACCGCCGCAGAGGCCGTTGTAGCCACTCGTTCGATACTTTTTATTGATATAAGGAACCAGCTTCTTTTCAAAGAATGCCAGGTAATTGGCTGCCCCGCCTGAACTGTCAACATCCGGAAATTTGGTGGGAGTTAAATCCCGGTTACGGAGATTAAAACCATTTACATAACGGTTTGGCACAGCAATAAGAATAGCAGGCGGCGCAAACTGCATGTTAACCATATAACTGAATATCTGTGTAAATAAATTTCCGTCCCATTCACCATCCAGCAGATACCAGACATCATAATGGGTAGTATCATTAACGTAATTTGAGGGCAGGGTAATCACGATATCTCGCCGTTCGCCCAGTACAGTTGAATATATCGAGTCTTTCAGCGGCATAGCATATTGTGCCTGGCTGCATACGCCAGATAAAATAATAATAACAGAAACAAATACCCGGAGAAGCATATTTTTTATATATTTCAGTTAATAAATTTATTTCTTCGATGTGCGCCGGATTAATTAATCATCAGTATGATTTATGTTCATTTTATTTACAAATTTCAGTAAATAACACCGCTTTCATCCTTTTGCCGGTATTTATAATGTGATTCAATTGATGACATGCAGCAATTGTTTTTCCGGCCATAACCTAAACCTTATTACTACTCCAGCAATGATTTTTTGCTGATAGCGCTTTATTTCTTCATGACATTAAATTAATTTTTTGTGATGTTGATAATACAGATTACCGGCTTCTTTTCTTTGTTGCCCATCTTCACAAGCAGCGCAAGTCTCTATAAAATTTATAGCAAGTTCAAGAAAGAAATATACCTTTTTTATTTCAATCACGGGCTATCCTTTTAAACGAAAACCGTTTTGATAAATGGATAACAGAAACCCATGCTTTTGCCCATGCTGCATATGAGAGAGCGGTGGTGATTACAATGTGAACGCTTTTAGACTTTCTGCGATGGAAGAAATAGTGAAGGATGTGTGGGGTGGTGAAGGAGACTAAATCCTGTGAAATTAAGCTCATGAAGTGACTTAAGTTTCTTTGATATGATTATGATTAGATTCTGGAACTCTAAATATGATGCAATTTATTTAATCGGTAAAAGCTTCGACAACAGTGTATTAATTACTTTTAATTTTAGATAACATATAATCTGTTAGAAAATATCCGCCAATTTTAGGAGCGCCCCTGAATTCTACCAATTGGGTAAGCTTTTGCATATCTCTTCGTATTGATACTTCTGATACCCCGGTAATTTTTGCCAGATCTTTAGATTTAAGGCCGGGTTGCTTAATCAATTCCTTTATAACCCACACCATTCTTTGTTTTACTGTATCATTTACTGTATCACTTACTGTATCACTTACTGTATCATTTACTGTATCATTTAATGGAACGGGTGCTCCATCAGGCAATGGAATAATCGTTTTAAAAGTTTTGGCCTCAATAAATACAGGCTTTCCTTTTCCGGCATACTCCTTTGTAAAACGGTTAGCGGTTAATATGCCAGAGCCCAACTCTTCTACGCGCCCTAATTGTATAAAGAACTTTACAATTAAAGGATTTTTAGGAAAGGGTGCAAAATTAGCCGGATCAATAGGCCCATCGCCATGCGGGTTATTGGCATTTTCTGTTTCAACCCTGTCTGCATAAATAATAAAATTACCAGAAGCTGCATTCGTGTATTCACGATGAATGATAAGATTGGCAACAATCTCCCGGAATATCTTTGCACGAAGGCTTATTCTCTGGTCTTCTTCCTGGTAAAATTTATCTGGAAGATGGCGGCTCACAAAATCCATCAACACTTCATATGCCTCAACAAGATTGGTCTGAATATATGCCCTGTCATCATAACGTTCAACATTATTTATTCTTACAAGCGCATCAATTTTATAATGCGGTATAATTTGTTGAATTACTTCATCTTTCGCCAACAATAAAACAGCAGCCAGTGTAAAACCTTCCTGCCCGCTCAGGTAATCTTTTTTCCAGAGACCGGAAATTTCAAATATCTGCCTGTCGTTTAATGTCAGCCAGGGGTGCGCAGGATTATTACTTCGGATAAGGTTGCGCACTTTATTAAAAAGGCCCGGCTTAAAGTCTTCCATTTGTAAGAACGGGTAAATAATACCTTCAGTGTAATGATTGCGCTTACGATTAGCAAGCCTAGCAATCAGGTGTGGCTGCTCTACTTTATAATCACCATCATTACTGCGGTCATAAATTATCTTCCCCGTTTTATGTACCTGCGAACTGGCAGGTACTTGTATATGTATTAGCTTATGACCAGTAATGGTATATACCTGAGGAAAAAGAATAAATGGGGGATCGATTTTTTGTGGGTTATTCGAAAGGTTTACCAGGTCTGTTACCATCTTCGAAACAGCAGTGTCATCTATTCCTGTAACAGTTCCATTATCATCAACACCCAAAAGAATACTTCCACCATCCCGGTTAAGCATAGCACAAATTGTTTCAAAAAGATTACCGGGCAATGCATTTGCAGCCTCTTTAAATTCAAGATGTATATTCTCTTTTTCTTTCAGCAAACGTTTGATTCATGTTATATCCATAACTACAACCCCTTCTAAAATTTAATTCTATTTAAAAATGGAGGAAAGCCTTTCAGCAAATTCTTTTTTTATTTCCCGTTCAAAACTGTCTAAATAATTTTCTGTGGTTTTTATACTTGAATGCCCCAGCGATTCTTGTATATATTCTTTGCTTGCACCTGCAAACTTAAGATGGGTAGCTACCGTATGTCGGCTAACAATGGTTGAAGATTTTTTCTGAATACCTAATTCTTTAAAAACTTTCCGCATCCACTTATTGGTTGTGGCAATAAAATAGTCTATTTTAAAAGACTCTGTAAGCGGATTAAGTCCTTCTTCTAAAATTGGAAACAAATAAGTACCAGGTGATTTATAAATATTACCCCATGTATTTATAATGCGTTGAATATCTTCTGTTATATAAAATGTAATTTGTTTGGCATCGCTGGCTGATGTTCTTTCCACTTTTGAACGTTCGAAAGTGATGTAACCTTCATTTATATTCTTATACTTTAACAGCGCTACATCTTTTGGGTTCATTCCATTTCCGAAGTACATAAATAGCCACATGTCGCGGGCCTTGCTTTTTTTAGGGCAATCTGTTCTGTAGTAATAAATTTTTTTTAAATCTTCACTGGTTAAGGCTTTCTTTATATTCCTGCTGGCGGGAATAATATATTTACGCCGGCCAAATGGATAATTTTTTCTTTTAGCCAGTTCGGCTTCGATGGCTTCATTATACATGGTACGCATATTTCTTGCATACATTCCAACTGTAGTTTTTGATTTATTTTGTTTGAGCAGCCAGTATTGATATTCCGCCATGTAATCAACTGTTACATCGGCAAAGCGAACGTTGCCACGAAATTTTTTAAAAGAATGATATGCTGTTTGATAATGGACGGCAGAGCCTATTTTGCCGATACGAAGCAGCCGCTTTACATAAGTTTGAAACATGAAAGAAATGCTATCCGGGTATGGATGTGTTTCCTTAAAGATCACAAACCTTTTTTCATATATAGAGTAATCAAAAGTTTTAGAACTTTCATGCTCTTTTATTACAACCTTTATTTTCCTTTCTTTAAAAGCCGGGTTGTTTAACACAAAACCTTTTTCAAATTCATCAAAACTAAAATCACCTATTTCTTTCAAATACAATTCGGCGGATATATTCAGGTCTTTTAAATTTTCACGCAGTTGTTTTATAGCACCCTTTGTGTTTGGTGAATAGAGCTTTTCAAAATCCGCTGCTGTGGTTTCAAAAACAGTTTGATAAGATTTGGATTTTCTTTTAAACATAACCCACATTTTGATGGGATATGTTCCATTTTCTTTTTGCCGGCGCATGTCCGGTCTTGTTACAAACGTTACAGACATAACTGATAATTTTTTTCATTTACACAAATCCATTTCATCCAACATTTGCAAACAATTTGCAAACAAACTAACAGTTAAACCAGGTTTTGAAGGTATTTGTAAAGTTTGACTAAATCAAATAAAATATTGACATTCAAATAATTGAGTAAAATTAAGACAGGTTGAGTAAAGCTAAAAAAGGCACTTTTAAGAACTTACAAGCAGAGGGTCGGCGGTTCGAACCCGTCAACTCCCACTTAAGAAAAAGGTTCACAAAAAAGTGAGCCTTTTTTATTTAGCCCTATTGAAAATTAATCTGATAATTGACCGAAATCAATTAATCGTATATTAGTATCCTGAAGCAATCTTCTGTAACTTTATAAGGCACACAAATTGGCACAATGAAATATTTTCAAAAATTGCTGCTGGTTTTTTTATTGCCGGTTATATGCCTGTCATGTGAAAACAAAAACACCGCACCTTCCAAAGAACTTATCAGCAAGCTGAATTTAAAAAGAGGCAATCTTATTTCCTGCGGGGTTGCCAATGCACAGTTCGGTACAGTTGATTTTAACATGAGCTGCGATGCTTCAGCCAAAAAAGATTTTAACCTGGCTGTTGAGTTACTGCACTCTTTTGAATATGATGAAGCAGAGAAAATATTTGCGAAAGTGATTGATGAATCCCCAAACTGTGCAATGGCTTACTGGGGCGTTGCCATGTGTAATTTTCATCCGTTATGGAACCCGCCAACTGAAGCTGAATTGCAAAAGGGCGCAAAGGCAATTGACATTGCAAATAACATACAACCTAAAACAGACAGGGAAGCCGGCTATATAAATGCCATAGGATTGTTTTATAAAGACTGGAATAGTAAAGACCATCATACACGCTGTGTGCTTTTTGAAAAAGCGATGGAACAACTCCATACAAAATATCCGGATGATAATGAAGCTGCCATTTTTTATGCCCTGTCACTGGATGCATCAGCTGTTCCAACCGATAAAACCTATGCAAATCAAAAGAAAGCTGGCAATATATTAAATGCACTCTATACAAAAGAGCCGGATCATCCGGGCATCATCCATTATATTATACATACGTATGATTACCCGGCGCTGGCGCAGCTAGCTTTGCCTGCCGCCCGGAAATATGCACTGGTGGCCCCTTCTTCAGCGCATGCACTGCACATGCCTTCGCACATTTTTACAAGGCTTGGGCTTTGGGATGAAGCTATCCGTTCCAATATGCAATCTGTGGCTGCTGCACAGTGCTATGCAGAACAGGCAGGTATTGCCGGTCATTGGGATGAGGAGCTGCATGGCCTTGATTATTTAGTGTATGCTTATCTTCAAAAAGGAAATAATAAACTTGCTGCAGGACAGGTTAAGTATTTAACCGGTATCAGGTTTGTTTACCCGGTTAACTTTAAAATAGCCTATGCTTTTGCCGCCATTCCTTCACGTTATGTATTGGAGAACAAGGAGTGGAAACAAGCGGCTGCATTGCAGTTGCCACAGGCAAACTTTTCATGGGATGTATACCCGTGGCAGGATGCCATTGTTCATTTTACACGATTATTAGGCGCTGCGCATACGGGCAATGAAGAAGATGCAAAAAATGAACTGGCAAAACTTAACCAGCTTAAAAACAGGCTGGATAAGCAAAAAGATAGTTATAAAGCAAAAGAAGTTGCCATACAAATAAAGGCAGGTGAAGCCTGGATGCAATTTGAACAAGGCAATACAGCAGGCGCCCTTGCCGCAATGAAACTTGCTGCGGATATGGAAGACAGCACAGAGAAGCATCCTGTTACACCGGGTGAAGTGTTGCCTGCAAGAGAATTATTAGCGGATATGCTTATGCAGGCCAAACAAAATGAAGCTGCATTAAATGCCTATGAAGCAGTATTAATAAAAAGCCCAAACCGTTTTAATAGTTTATATAATGCAGGCATAATAGCAGCAAGATTAAGCGATCAGCAAAAAGCTTCTTTATATTTTAAACAACTGCTGGCTATCGCTGATACTACAAATTCCGGCAGGCCTGAAATAAATGTTGCCAGGGTGTTTTTGAAGCGGTGACAACGCATTGTAGAATTGCTTTTTAATAGTTGTTTTTATAAAACTGCCGGTACTTTTTGTCTTAAACATGAAGGCCAAAATCATCACGCTCAAGTTTAAAATCAATAAAATTTTCTGATGATGAGATGTTCATTACATGTATGTTGTATAAGTTAGCTGCCTGTAAATAATAATACATTTGTTTGATGGCTTTGATCAATTTCAATAAAGTATTAACCTGGGCCGATTTTCCCAATTCACTGCCTGCTGGCAGGAATGATGATGCAAGAATAAGTGTAAGCTGGAAATTAGATGCAGATGAATTTCAGCGGAAAGGTAATGCCATCGTTATAGGAAATTTTACAGTTGAAATATTTCTCGTGCCTGATGCTTGCGGTGTAGTAAGAAGCGTTGTTTCGGGTGACAGGGCGGTGGCTGAAGCCTTGCTGAAACATGAGCAGGGGCATTATGATATCATTGCGCTGGGTGCAAGGGAATTTCATAAAAAAGCAGCAGCTTTATCAGCACCAACTGAGCAGGAATTAAATAATAAATTAGGCAAGCTGCAGGAAGAAATGACAAAGAAAACTGATGAGGCCGATGCCCGTTATGATATTCAAACCAATCATAGCCGCAACAAGCAAAAGCAGCAGGAATGGGAACGGTTAATTGCAACTGAAAAACAAAAAGCTGATGGCAGTGTCAGTAGCCTGCCTTAAGCTAAAGCCACGTATCTTCTCCCAAAACACTATTATAAAAGCTTTTTGCATCAGCAAGTTTTGTTATTTTATCGCTTGCATCCAATTCAAAGGTTGTAGCAATATCCAAATGTACAGGTAACAAATAATCGTATAAAAGTTGCAATATTTTTTCATTATTGCCGCCGGGCATAAATTGCTGCAGTACTTTATTTTTTTTGCAATGAATGATAATATGAATTTCATCTTCTCCCGTATCAAAATGCATATTTCCTGTAGTCAAGTCTATGCCAAGCGCACTATCGCCCAAAAAACTTACTGCGGGATTGGCTGGTTGCAGCGGCAGTTGCGGTTGTAAAGAAATTTCTACCGGTAACAGGAACATGGTTTCCAGGATAGTTTCTATAGCATCAAAATCATCACGGAGATTATGCAGGATGGGAATCAATAAAATAAAAATATTGGATTGCCTTGCATCAAGGTATTGAAATATTTCCCACTTATCAGCGAAGATGCTTACCAGGTCATCATAGTGGGAACGCTTATCCAACCTGTTTTCATACAGGGCCATCTGCATGCGCAGGAAATTGATGGTCGTTTCAAACGGCAGAAAGAATTTTCTTGCATTTACTTCTTCCTGCCGGCGTTGTTTAATGCTTTTGATGATCTCCTTTCCCGTCTTTGCATTTTTATGGGGTGTGGGTTGATGAAATAAACCTTCGGGAAGCATATCATAAATGCCTTCCCGGCTTGTATTTATAAGTGTATATGCTTTATGATCGTATTCAGATAGCTCATCTTCAATTAATGTAACATCGCTTCTGAAAGATCGTTTGGTGCCGCCAGATAATAAGATCATTATCCTGTCTGCATTCAGGCCATGCTCAATCATTTCCGCCGCAATAACTTCTGCTTTAAAGTCAATATCATAATTGCCAAAAAAAGTATGTGGAAGCGACTGCATACTATTTATACTTTTTGGTTTAATAATATCCTGTAATTATTGCTGACGCCCGAGCGTTGTTGCAGTTTTGTTTTAAGCTGTTCACAGAAATTTTCCCATGATGCGGCATTTAACAATTCATCATCGGCGGGTGTTAATATAATATCTATTGTTTTCCTGAAGGTTTCTTTTGGAAGCGGCGATAATTCAAAACCTTTTTCAATTTCAACATTACTTAGTTTTTCTCCCAATTCATAAAAACAAAAATTGCGGATATCTTCTTTTGTAATAATGCGGTTTCTCGTCATAATGCCATACCTGAAAGCCTGCAATCTTTCATCTGCACGCAGTTTGTTTTTACCTCCCACAGTTCCTGTTATTAAAATAAGCGAATCCTGCTTCACCGTTAATCCTTTATTTAATTGCAGTTTTGTATTGGCGCGTATATGATTGACAACCTCAGCCAGCGTTGTCCAATACTTCACATACATCATATCAAAACCTTCAAATGGTTTTACAATAATGTAATACGGAATTTCATTGCCGTTAACGCCATACCCTTTTGTTTTCTGCTCCATCAAAGAAATTTTCTGGTTCATTTCTTTGAGTGTGGTTGCCATAAAATCATAACCATAAGAAGAGAATGCAGCACCTTCGCTGCGCAATAATTCCAGCAGGTATTTAATAAAGTCCTTTGCATTTCTTGTATCAAATCTTTCCACGCCGCCGTTGCGTAAAGTATAAGTGCCATATTCATCTTCGTCTGTTTTTTTATAGGGCACCGGTTTATAAGTATGCGTGTTATCTGTGAGCGAATGAACTGACAGGAATTGGTCAACTCCGTTTGTTTTAAGCGGTACAATATTGCTGCTGCCTTTCAGCCTGAACTTTAGATCATTTAACTGCCGGTTCATAACCGGGAACGCATTGGTATAAACCTGCATCTCATCAAAATATTCAGGCAGCATAGCTGCAGGAAAAACAACCTTTATCCAAAGCAGCTTCTCCGTTAATTGCTGCAGATCATTTTCTGAAAAATTATTGGTGAACGATGGCGGGTAAGCAGATAAGCCGGCATTAATATTTTTAAGCTTTGTATCCGTAATTGTAACGTAGCGCTGGTTGTAATAATGTTTGATATCTTTTTCCAGTAGTGATAATATATCGTATTCAAGAAAGATGTTTTCATAAGCATCTGTGTTGCGCTCCTTTTCAGCGTATTTCAGCGTTTGTTCAACATTAATTTCAATATCCTCAATATACCATTTTGTAATAGGCAAAAGCTGGTAAATGCGCCCGGCAAGTTTGGATTCAATATTTTTCAGATCAAAATAAAAAAACAGGTTATGAATGTCTATAAGTTTTGGATTGATCTTTAAGCCTATCCAAAGTGTATTTTTTTCCGTTTGTTTCTGCCTGCTTTGCGTTATAAGCTGCTTGCCTGCTGCGGTATTGCAGGCATATAAATGTTCAGGCGTGGCCATGTATGAAACCTGCGCATCAAATAATTGCACGGCATCAACCGGTGTAAAATATACTTCAAGCGAAGTATCCAGCACTTCATCCTGTTTGGATGATATTTTTTTCTGCGTATAAAAATTAGTGGTATTAGGTAGTATCTCGACAGGTTCAACGGGCAAGGCATGCATAATGGCATGCGCAGGGTTTGGGCAGGTTAAAAAATCCGGCGCCATCAGGTTTGAAACTTTTTCAAGTATCCGCACCTGCGAATCTTTTATTTCATTGCCAAGGCCATACAGCTCTGTGGATAAAGCTTCAAGAATCAGTTTTACAGCAGGATCAAGATCATCACTGTTTTTTATATTCCAGTAGTTAAGCGCATGCTTAAGCATCCTGGTTTTAATCATTTCTTTTGAGGCGTCAAATTCAGAAGGCATGCTTATAGGTTTTAATCAACTGACAGTGGGCTTAAAAATAAATTGGTTCTAAAGTGCACGGGCTCGCCTGTTTTGTGAAGCGTTCCATAAATTTCAATTTGAACGTGCTTCTTTATCTCAACAAATTGTTTTATACGATTGAATTTTTCCATATCGGTTATAGCAACACTTATATCTATATCCGATAACCGGCTTTCATGTGTGCTGATAGATTTTAATAAAGACTGGCGAAGTTTTTCTTCCCACAATCTTGCGCTTACAATCAATTCAAAATCCAGGTCCCATATCTCACAACCAAAAGTTGGATCACTCCTGTGCTCACCAAACCTTGTAGTGATAATCAGTTCGAGGTTTTTCGTTACCGATGTAAGTAAATCGCATACCGGCAATTCTTTCCCTTCAATAACTGCCCCAAAGGCCAGTGGTGTTTTATAGTAAACGATGCTCACGAAAAAGTTTCTGTAATTGTCGTAATTATGGTGTTAGCGAAAACACGAACATTATAATAATATTTATAAATACATTACTCTAAAGCAGGCAACACAAGCTTACACGTTTTACATGGTTAATACAATTTGGAATGCAAACTTTTGAACGGCCTGTTTACAAAATTTCTGATTAGCCTTTATCATATGCAATATGATTTGTCCGCCCGGGCTAACCTCGTTTCCATTGTGCAGTTTTTAGCGATTAAGTTATGCTGATAATCCTATTATAAACCAATAAGAAAAACAGTATAATGTCAACAATTGCTTTGAACGAATCAATGAAAACGGCTGTTGAAATAGCACAGTCTTTAGCCAAAGAATACCACAACGATTTCTTTTATCCCGCACATTTATTAAGGGCAATGCTGCATAAAGATGTTGGCTTAAAAGATTTTATTGATTCAATCGG
>JAEWBD010000453.1 GCA_023391315.1 Bacteroidota bacterium
GCAGAAGCATCGGGCGATCTCCTTCCTACATAATCCAGTATAGCATAATGCATTAATTTTGATGGATTGACGGTTGCATATCCGCCGCCGCCATTTTCAAAATCATCATTGATGTGCGAAAGATTAAGCGCATGGCCAAGTTCGTGCAGGATGATCATCTCCAGGTCATAAGAACTTTGTGCAGGGAAACAAGGGCCGTTTTCAATAGAAAGATTATCCCCCGTGGAAACAGCTTCATTTCTTAAAACAATATCAAAACCTGTTTTCTGGGCATCCAGTATCTGCCCGTTTTGCTGGCAGGCAGAAAACCAGCTAAAGGTTGATTCCAAAACACCATCTGCCATGTGTGCCACGCCTGAATTGGTGTTATCAAAAACCACCAGGTTCAGGCTATCATCAGCAACTTTCTGGTAAGTAGTTGTGTTGCCGGAAATAATATTAGCACCTGCAACTTCCTTCCAGGTTGCAAGGGCGCGTTCAAAAGCTGCCTTAGCCGGAGACTGGGAAAAATCAATGCCTTTGCCTGCCGTGCTTATGCTGTATGAAATTGTATAACCTCCGCTGCCATTGGTGTTCATTAACCTTGGTTCTTTTATTACGTAATCATTATTATCGTTTTGAAAAAGTGCATCAATAACGGAAAAGAAAACCTCTAAAGGCCCGGCGCTTGTTGCCGTAGAACCATCAGTAACAACAACCGAAAATTTGCCGGTACCTGCGCGATCCGGCACATGCAGTTTTATCTGTGCATCCGTCCATGAAATAATATAAGGAGAGTTATAGGCAATTTCATAATCAGGGGTAGCATTATCGTTATTGGCATCTTTAAAATTAATTGCTGCACTGCCGGAGGGATTATTGCCAAAGCCAGAGCCATTAATTGTTAGAATGTTATTGGCCTCATCATTTATTGCCCCGCCGTGCACCGTAGCTGGCGAAAAAGAAGTTATGGCAACTGCGGTTGTGCCGTTACTTATAACAGGCCCGGTTGTTTCTGCCTGGGCCAAATGGCTTTGAAAATTATTGTCAATTATTTTTTCCCTTGCACCCGTATATTGGTTTATTAGTTTATAAAGTGTTTGCTGAATATTATCGTACGCGGCAAAAGGAGCAAATGCTTTTTGATGCGTTTTATCGTATTGTAAAAAACCCTGGGAACTGCTGTAAACATCAAATAATATATTTTTTGTTTGGGGCGAACGCAATTTGCCTGCCTGTTCATACAAAAAGAACATTCCTGTTTTGCCTTTGTCCAAGTGTAAAACGTCGCTCACTTTAAGGCACCTGTTGCCAACGGTGCCGCCAAGCGTTAGTACTTCAATCTCTTTATCAATGGCCTGGCCCTTAAAAAGTTTATAAACATGTATTTTGTTTGAAGTATAAATAACGGTGTGTTCATCGTTCCAGAATGAATACTGCTCTGTAACTTTTCCTTCAACAATATGCGATGCTTTTTTTATTTTATCGGCAAATTCAATTTTATAAAGCTGGGCGTGAGCAGTTGAAAAAGCAGTTGCAAGCAGCAGCAGACTTGCGAAAATTTGTTTGGTATATTTCATTCGTGCATATTTGTTTCTTCAATGGTCTCATGGAACGCCTTGGTGCATATTTTCCTGTGTATAAAAAACATTTTACATAGGCGTTTCATTCGTGCATATTTGTTTCTTCAATGACCGAATGTAACCTTGCTATTTTTCCGGTGTGAGAAAATTATTTATGCCAGGTTTTATTCGTCACAATTTATACGTAATAAAAATACGACTGAAATAAAAAATTGTTTTATGGATTGTGTAAAACTTTTATAATAAAAAAGGCTGTTTGATCAAACAGCCTTTTTTATTAGAGAATATCATTTTTTACCATTTATCCACTTCTTCGCCGGAGGAAGGAGCGCTTGGAATATCTTCTGTTTCTACTTCAATTTCTATTTCAACCGTTGCAGAATCTTCTGCCAATGTACCATTTTCAGGGTATTCATGGTTGAATGCATCAAAATCAAAATCGGGCATTAATTCTGTCTTCACATAATCAACGGCTTCATTTAATGCCTTGGTAAACTTGTTGAAATCTTCTTTATACAAGAATAATTTGTGTCTGTCATAGCCACCATCATTAAACCTTTTACGGCTTTCTGTAATTGTAAGATAGTAATCGTTACCGCGGGTAGCTCTCACATCAAAAAAATAAGTTCTTCTTTTCCCTGCTTTTATGCGTTTACTGTAAACGCTTTCCATTTTCTTGTCGTTATTTTCGTAAGCCACTTTTTCGTTTGGTTTGATGATTAATGTTTACTTATAGCAGCAAATATAATATTGTTTTACAATTACCAAAATTTTGATAAACTTTTTAAATACAATTGCTGCCGGCTATTTAAAACAAATTAATTAAGCCGGCGTCCTTTCTTCGCTCATTTGCAGGTTATATAATTCGGCATAATAGCCGTTTCTGCCCAATAATTCCGCATGTGTACCTGCTTCGGCAATTTCGCCATCTGCGAGTATTATAATCTTGTCAAATTGTATGGAAAGAAAAATGCGATGCGTGATTATAATGGTTGTTTTGTTTTGAAGAAAACTGTTCAGATTGTTTACAATTCTATGTTCTGTTTTAGCATCAACGGCGCTGAGGCAATCGTCAAACAACATTACAGGGCTTTCTTTCAGCAGTGCTCTTGCAATGGAAACACGTTGCTTTTGCCCGCCGCTTAATGTAACGCCGCGTTCGCCAACCATTGTTTCATAACCCTTGTCCAGGGAAAGTATTTCGGTATTAACGGCAGCATATTCCGCATATTTTCTTACATCAATATTATTGTCATTATTACGCAATCCAAAGCGGATATTATTATCAACCGTATCGCTGAAAAGAAAAACATCCTGCGGCACATAACTTATATAATTGCGCAATGCAGTTAAAGAGCTATATCGTATATTTTTATCACCAATAAAAATCCCGCCTTTATCCGGATCATAAAAACGCAGCAACAATTGCGCAAGGGTTGATTTACCGCTTCCTGTTTTACCAAGAATCATTACTTTTTCACCGGGCTTCACTTCAAGCGAAAAATTATGCAAAGCCCGTATGCCGGTATGCGGGTAAGTAAAGGTTACATTTTTAAAAGCAATGCTCCCACTGAACATTTCATCGGCATTATTTTTTACAGGATTTGTAACCAGTGGTTTTGTGTCTAAAAACTCATTAATTCTTTTTTGTGAAGCCGCTGCTCTTTGCACCATGCTGGCAACACTGCCAATGGCGCTCACAGGAAACATGAGCATATTTATATAAATAACGAACTCCACAATAATGCCCACTTTATCAGGATTGGTTAACGCCATTTTACTCCCGATGAGAATAGTAAGCAGTGTGCTTAAACCAACCAGTAATGTCATGCTTGGAAAATAAATAGCTTCAACTTTAGCAAGGCTTACGGCATTTTTTCTGTAAGCTTCGCTGTTTTTGCTAAAGAATCCAAGCATTGCCTTTTCCTGAACAAAAGATTTTATTACACGTATGCCTGAATAAGATTCCTGTGCATTGGTAGTAAGGTCTGAAAGCAATGCCTGCACCCGCTCACTTTTTTTATGAATGATGGTATTTACAAAATAAATAGTAATAGCCAGCAAGGGCAGGGGTGCTACTACAACCAGCGTTAAGTGAAAATCTTTTCGCAGCATATTTACCAGGCAAAGGGTAATAAGTGCCAGTAAATTTACGGTGTACATAACTGCTGGCCCGCAATACATTCTTACGCGGCTTACGTCTTCGGCAATACGATTCATCATATCGCCGGTGCTGTGCGTTTTAAAGAAGCCCATATCAAGTTGCTGGTAATGCGTATAGATGGCATTCTTTAAATCATATTCAATATACCGGCTCATCACAATAAGCGTTTGCCGCATAAGAAACATAAATATGCCGCGTAATAAGGCCAGCAGCAGAATAACGATACTGCTTATTAAAACAATTTTGCTGAAGCTAAAATCACGCAGCCAGTTAATTAAGGCCAGCACAGAGGCGGAATAATTTTCGGTTGTTTTGCCAGGCTGTCCGGAAATATATTGCTGCACCTGGCTTACCACATAGCCTGTAACTTCAGGCGCCATCACCGTAAAATAGTTGGATAATACAACGAAGAAAATACCCGCCAGTAAACGAACCCTGTATTTCCAGAAATATTTATTTAAAGCTGCAAGATGTTTCATTTAAGATGGACAAAGGTAGGCGATAGATATTTTTATATGAACGGGATGTTTTCATTATTCAAAGCATTTCATAAAATGGTAATACATTTTTTTTGCTGATAAGATTCGCATCTTATATTTGCGCCGGAGGGATGTCAGAGCGGTTTAATGAGGCGGTCTTGAAAACCGTTGACTGTAACAGGTCCGGGGGTTCGAATCCCTCTCCCTCCGCTGAAAGCTATATTTCAACTTACTTCAATTAACTAAAAGCTCGTGAAACTTAAGTGTGACGGGCTTTTTGCATTTTTAGCACTTTTTTACTTTACGCAGTTTTACCCCATTTTACGTATAAGTTCCGTGAGCAATTCCCGGCTTAGCGCCTCGTCCTCTCTCTCGTAGCAACCCGGTACTTAGGCGGAAAAGGATAAAAGCAAGGTTTTTACCCGAAGAAATTTTGGACCGTGGAATAAAAAGCGAAGCGGTTTATGCCGCGAAAGCAAAAAGCCTAACGGAGACAAGCGTATTTTTTTGAGTAAAACCTGTGGCCAGCCGCAGTGTACGGAGGCGCAGACCTTGCTTTGAGCACTGCCTGCCAGGGTCTGCGCGCAGGAATGGATAGACGAGTATTTCTTATATTAAAGATAAATCAAACAAACAGGTATAGTGGCAAATAAATGAAGAGGGAATGTTGTCCGCAAGTAAAGCGAAGCATGGGCGGCGTGCGGGCAATTATTAAGGAAAGAACTGCCTGCCTGCATAAACCTTTGAAGCAAGACAGCGAATGTGGTTTAATCAAAAAATAAAGAAAGCCACCGCATGGGCCAGATGGCTTTACCTAAAAAAAATTTGTTATCAAGCTATTGCCAGTACTTGTTTCACAACGGGCCTATCTTCATTTCATTGAATCTGCTATAACAAAGGTTTAAAACATTTTTCCTGCTACATTCTCTGTAATTTTCAATTGCGCTTTTCAGTACCAAACATTATGGGCCCCTGTATATTTTAAAACTGGCCCATTAAGGTAACCAATTTAAAATTTAATTTTATAGTCCGGTTTAGAAAAATCATTGTTAGTATTAAATATTGTAAATTATGCTGAGAACCAAATTCACAACATTAGCATACAGCAACTTACCTCACCAGGTGAATTTTTGCTGTTGAATAAAAAAGGAGGCGTACTATGAAAGCGGTCATTGTAAC
>JAEWBD010000095.1 GCA_023391315.1 Bacteroidota bacterium
CATATATGCCGTGCGTTGTTGTATGGCCATCGCTTCCAGTTGCTCAATACCTGTTTTAAAATCATCCGTTTCCATATAATCTGCATAGCCCCTGAAGGCAGGATGGCGCCAGCCTGTATTTTTTGAGTCTTTATGTACCTGCCTTCTGCCGCCTAGCAGTTTTAAATGCACATAAGCTATTCCGCCTGCCGGCATTGATTTTTCAAGGTTTTCCTTATTAAACTGCGGAACACGCCTTGAGCCCGGGAAGCTGCGAATATCCACCAGCAATTCAATATGGAATGAATGCAGCATCTCCATAAAATGCTCCAGCGTTCTTGTGGAGTGCCCGATTGTCCATATTTCTTTCGCGTGTATCTGCATTCTTTTATTAAACCTGCTGCTTTTTATTTACGCACAACGACTAATCCAAAACAATATTGTTACATTTATTTATCTAAGTTATTATGCCATTCTACCAAAACATTAATACACGTAGCGTTAATGGCAAACGTACTATTGAAAGGTTGCTTAAGTTACGTATAAAACTCGACAGCGAAATACCACAAAAGCATCTTGAAAAAAACCTGCTCATTGCATCTTGGAATATACGCGAGTTTGATTCGCCTGCTTATGGAGACCGGCTTGAAGAAGCATTTTATTATATAGCGGAAATTGTTTCAAAGTTTGATATCATAGCCATACAGGAAGTGAGGCAGGATTTAAAGGCGCTTAAAAAGCTGATGCGTATTTTAGGCAGTTACTGGGAATATATTATTACAGATGTTACTGAAGGAAGGCAGGGCAATAAAGAAAGGCTGGCTTTTGTGTTTGATACAAGAAAAATAAAATTCGGCGGACTTGCCAGTGAAGTTGTGTTGCCACCTTTTGAAACAAAAGATCCTGATACCGGGCAAACGGTTTATCAGCCTGTTAAGCAGCTTGCCAGAACGCCTTACCTGTGCGGGTTTAAAGCAGGCTGGGCAGATATTATGCTCTCAACCGTTCATATCTTGTATGGTACATCGGCTGCCAATGACCCGCGCAGGATTAAAGAAATTAAAGACATTGCCAATGCGCTTGCAAGAAAAGCTGCTGATAAATTTGAATGGTCAGATAACCTTGTGTTGCTTGGTGATTTTAATATTTACAGCCCGGAAGATGAAACGTATTCTGCTATTTTACAGGCAGGGTTTGAAATACCGCCACAATTGCAAAACCTGCCGTCAAATGCTTTGCAAAATAAATTTTACGACCAGATTGCTTTCAAGGTGAAGCCTGGGCGGTTTGAGACCACAGGCAATGCAGGTATTTTTAATTTTTATGATGTGGTGTTTACAGAACAGGACGAAGAATTGTATATACCTGCAATGGGCGATCTTTATTACACAACAAGCGAAGGCAATGAACGACAAAACAAAACGCGTTATTATAAAACATATTGGAGAACTTATCAAATGAGTGATCACCTGCCTATGTGGGTTGAAGTGAAAATAGATCATACAGACGATTATCTCAGCAGTAAACTCGTGCCACCACAAACAGGCGATGAAGTTACAGATGCGCCATCTGTTTAAACCAGTTCAATAGCAATGGCTGATAAGAATTTACGGTATATCATAAAATAAAAACCCCGCCTAAGACTAGGCGGGGTTTTTTCAACCCTAAACCCTTAAAAAACATTGCAAAGGTAAAATGATTTTATTATTTATTAAATTTTTAATCAATGATTTTTATTCGAACTGTTTATAAAAAAATGCCGGTAATCAATACTTAAATCATTTAATAATAAAAGTTTAGATATTTTATTTATTGTTCAAGCAATTTATAAATCTGATCAAGGTTAGGTGTAAGGATAATTTCCGTGCGGCGGTTACGTGCCCTGCCTTCCGGCGTGCTATTGGTATCAACCGGGTCAAACCATGCATGCCCTGACGCAATTATTTTTGTAGGATCTATTTTATAATCATTCACCAAAATTCTTACAACACTGGTAGCACGTGCTGTGCTTAAAGCCCAGTTATCTTCAAATTTGGTGCGTATGGGAATGGAATCCGTATGCCCTTCAATTGTTACAGCAATATCAGGATTTGCAGTTAACACATTGGCGAGCTTGCTTAAGGCTTCCTTACCTGCCGGGTTAACTACAGCGCTGCCGGAAGGAAACAAAAACTTTTCACTGAGGCTTACATACACTTTCCCATTCTTTTGTGTAACGGTAAGGTCGCTGTCGCTGTAACCAACGAGTGCATTGATCATTTTATTTTTTAATTCACTGGTGGCCTTGCGTTGCTGGTCGAGCAGGTTTTGTAAATCCTGCAGGCGTTTTTGCTGTGCCTGTAAATTTTGTTGCAATGAATTTACTTTATTCGAAGCATCGGTGGTTAACTGGTTGTTTTGCTTGTTCAGCGCGTCTATATCAGCTTGTAATTTAATAATGGTTGATTGCTGACCCGCAATTTTTGACGCCATTAAAGAACTGTCATTTTGCAAAGTCCTGTATTGCATTTGGGCATCAAGCAATTTTCTTTTTGCAACGCAGGATGACAGCAGCAGGATAATGGCCAATACCAGCAGGCCTGAAAAGTTTCTTTTCATATAAAATTTTTTATATGCCTTTAAAAATTATGCCAGAGCGCTAAGATTGAGATTCCCAAAAATAAGCCCCGCTGATATATTTTCAGATATGGTTGATAATCATTGCGAAAAACATATACTGTTTAGAGAAATAATTTCAAGGTTATTATTTATCTTCTTTTGAAACGATTTCGCCGTGCAGCAGCAAAACATGCCGGTTATTGTTTTTTGTATTAGCTGTAACTGTTATTGTTTTAAAAACAGGCCCGATAGAAAAGTTGCTGTTAAAAGTTGCCGATATAAAGGATATTTTGCCAGGCATAATGGGATCTTTTGGATAATCTGTTACTGTACAGCCGCAAGACGATTCCGCTTCTGAAATGAATAAAGGGTTTAAGCCTGTATTTTTAAACCTGAATTTAAAATGCATGGAATCTTCCGTTTTCATTGTTCCAAAATCAATAATAGAATCCAGCCACTGAATTTCCGTATAGTTACTGGTATCTGCCTGAGTTTTTAATACGGGTGTTGCACTCTTTTTATTTTCATCAAACTTTTTATTGTTATTACATGCACAAACAATAAATGCGGCTAATAAGATAAAAATGCCTGTCTTCATACCAAAGAGTTTCAGGGTCAAAAATAACTTTCGCTTTTTAAAATATTGATTGAAATGCTTTGCGGTATTTCTGAGGGTAATAAATCTTAGGGAAAAAACAAAAAACCCCACACTCAATAATCTGAATATGGGGTTAACTTAACCTTTCCTTTGTAGCCGGTGGCGGAGAATCCCTGTCTGACTGCGTTCATGCAGGCAGGGAACCCCCGCCTGAATAATTCATCGGGCAGGCGTCTTTCCTCCGTTTTCAGCTAAATGTTTTTTCAGCCAGTTTTTGCCTGCACTCGTTTTGAGATATTTTTCTCTCACTCTTGCTTCAGCCCATGAAGGATGCGTTTCAGTATAAATAATTTTCCATGGGCGATGGCCTTTTGTAAACCTGTTTTTGCCAGTATTATGTTCCTTCAATCTTCGCAAAACATCTTTAGCCATGCCTGTGTACCAGGTAGCATCTGCAAGACTTTCTAAAACATAAACAGTAATCATAACAAAAAACCCCACATTCAATAATCTGAATATGGGGTTAACTTAACCTTTCCTTTGTAGCCGGTACGGAGAATCCCTGCCTGACTGCGTCATGCAGACAGGGAACCCCCGCCTGAATAATTCATTGGGCAGGCGTCTTTCCTCCGTTTTCAGCTAAATGTTTTTTCAGCCAGTTTTTGCCTGCACTCGTTTTGAGATATTTTTCTCTCACTCTTGCTTCAGCCCATGAAG
>JAEWBD010000096.1 GCA_023391315.1 Bacteroidota bacterium
CCACAAACAGCGAACGTAAATACTTTGCAGATTGAAGAGAGCTGTTTAGTGGATAAAATATTTGAAAAACAAAAAGATGATTAATTTAGAAAACTCTAAATGCCTGCGGCACTAAAATAAGGGGAGCTTACAGGTATAACACAATTTTTGAAAAATTTCAATCTATTGAATTGTTCAGGTATCAAGTTATAATTAACTATGGCCCAGCCGAACACTATTTTAATAAGAAGATCAAAAGGATTTACGATGAAATCAAAAATAGTCAAACTCCACCTTTAATTACGACCATCAGCAATTCAGAAAGCTATTATTGGGCGCATCCTTATTTTGCAATTATTGCAGTTCCGTTAGGTGAGGAAAGGAATTTACTCAACCTGCCTGATTTGTATCATGAAATATGCCATTTCATTTATAAACAATTCGCATCTTTTTTAATTGGAAATTTTCACGATGTAATCCAGAAGTATTTTGATGATGAAATTGAGAGAGTGCTCGAAGAACACCGCGCTCCCCGTTACATTGCTTTTTACAGGGATAAACTACAGAAATGGCATAATGGATGGATTGAGGAATTTACATGTGATCTTGTTGCCACTTATCTTGTGGGGCCCGCATACGCATGGACCAATTTAAAACTTTCAACCATTAGCAGCGGTAATGACCGAATATATATCGACTCGCCTTCACATCCTTCAGACGAAGCCAGGATGAGGGCTATTCTCCAAATGCTTCATATCACTGGACAAGGGGCAAATGCAATGGAAATAAAAAAAAGTTGGGATAAGTTTTTAATTGCAACCTCAAATCCTGTCCCTCCAGATTATAAATATATATTTCCAAACCATTTATTGGAGCAGCTTGCAGAGAATGTGTTAGCAGGCTGCCAAGCAATTGGATTAGCTGAGTATGAAGCACAGGTATTAGAATTTGGCACGCCGGTTTCAAAGATATTAAATGATGCATGGGACATCCTATTGAAAGACCCAGAGGCTTTTGATTCATGGGAAATAAACGCTATCGAAACTATTAAGAAGCAGTTATAGGTATTGAATAGAAGCTACCGACAAACTATGGACAATTATTATAACTTCAACACTATTAAATCTCTTTACAATGGGGTATTTATATAGGACAAAAAAAAGAAAGTGTTGCCATTTTATCCTGGGTTATTTGATTAAAAAAGATGTTAAGCGAGACCCATCTTGGGAACCTGTTGAGAATAGAGAAATTATTTCTATAAATACGTTTCTATCCATATCCAAATTTGACTATGAGATTTTATACCCCGCCGTCTATCTTCTTGAAAGAAACAACCATATTGAACATAAGGACCCTAATGGCTTTCTTGATGACAACTCTGATCTATGGTTGCACCCATTGGGAAAAGAAGCATTTTATGAAGGTTCATATTTACAAGAAAACGTAAAGGATCTTTCTCAAACAATGGAAGTCAATACTAAATGGGTTATACCAATCATAAGCCTTATTATTTCACTTCTTGCGCTAAGTATATCTATATTTAAAAAGTGATCAATATTTACTTGGATTAGCACGCTAATCTATTTTAACATGAAGATTATTTTGCGATTATCAACCCCATCATTTCCGGGTCATTCATCAACCGCTCTATTTCTTCTTCGACCAGATCTTTAATATCTTTTTTTATTTGCAGATATGTTGCCGTAATCATGTTGCTGTCAATATTATTCAAAGGTAATTGCCGGTAACCGGCTTGCTCTTTAGCAAGTTTCTGAACATCCTGCACAAACTCCGCATGAAACATCTTCTGCGGAATACGATTGTCCGGATTATCAGCTACCGTGCCTACAAATTCGCCACTGGATAGTGAAGCAATGGTAGATTGCGGTATGGCAAAATCCAGTTGTTTAGAATGTGTAACGGATGTATCGCTGCTGTTGATGGCAACACTTTCCCTGTCCTGCATAATCTTGCCGAACCTATCGGATAACGCTTTGGCGCTTTCGCCGGTTACCTGCCCGGAAATTATATTGCCCACCATATTTAAAATTACTTCTGCCTGCTCTTTGCCATAGTGTAACTTTAGCTGGCTGGCATCCTGTATCACCATCGTAATAGCTACTTTGTAAGAACGGCACACGGCTAAGAAGCGGTCAATGCCATTAAAGAAAATGGTGGAAAATTCTTCCAGTATCAAACTGCTTTTTTGATTACCCGGTGTATTGGCCAGCCTTTGCAAAGCGGTTAAATAAAGCGATATAACAGAGCCATAAATATGCGCTTTCTGCGGATTGCTGGCTGCACATACAATCTTTGGATGTTTAGAATTGCCAATATCCAGTGTGAAATCGTTACCCGATAAAACGTAGTATAAATTCGGGGAAGATAGTTTGCCAAGGCTGATGGTAACGCCTGCAATCTGTCCTTCCAGTTGTTGCATGGCTTCATTCTGGTAAGCTTTTACAAAAGGACTGCTTAATACTTCCACTTCAGGTTCTGCCTGTAAAATAGAAAACAGTTTATCATAAGATACCTGTACCAGTTCTATGGCATGTGGCAGCGTGCAGTACCTGCCGTCTTTATATTTTCGGAGGAACCAGATAACAGCCGTTAAAAAACTGATGGGTGATTCCACCCAAAAATCACCCTGCTTTTCTATCCAGTCAGGATTGAGGCCTAACAAAATTGTTCTTGCAGATTCAGCAGCATCAGTAATATCCTGCAGGCTGTCCACCATTAACGGGTTACAGCGATGAACAGGCTTATCAAAATTTAAAATATAAAATGAAGGTGGTGCTTTATACAGGTGCCTGTACTGTAAATAATAATTGTATGCAAGCGTTGTTAAGTCAGGATACTTGAAGTCATACACAAACATGGCATAACCTTTCTGCAACTGCTGCCTGATAATATTCTCCACCAGGAAAAAGGTTTTGCCGCTGCCGGGCAAACCCATGATCAGTGTTCCGCGAAAGCCGTTGATGATATTTACCCAGCCCGAACGGATTTTGTTTTTCAGCCGATAGCGTGTCGGAAAATTCACAGAATCTTCTGTGTTAATTAATCTTTCTTCCTGCGGGAAAGTTTCATTTTGTTTGTTGAAAACATCACTGTTTAATTTGAGCTTAATGATGCGTGTCAGCAATGCACCGCCGGTTAATACAAGTATATAACCGACGCTGGTAACGCCTATATATACTTCTGCAACGGTAGTGGGTGATTGCCATAGCTGCAATGACAGCTCACTGCCAAAATATAATAGCAAGCCAGTTAAGAGATAAGCCAATGCCAGACGGTAATTAAACTTTTCTTCTTTTTTGCCGGCTACACCAAGCAGCGCTAAAGCCAGTAAACCCAGCGCTATCAGCTTCGGTTTGTTGAACGATGCAAACAAACCTGTCCTGATTAAATTCTGTAATATCCTGTCACCAGCCGGGTGGGTTAAATGCCACAGTTTAAAAGCACCATAGCAGGTAAAATAAATATGTAGTAATAAAACAACGATACTGATCATGCGTGTTAAATCCATGATTTTACGCAACCCCATTTCATTCTCACCTGTAGATTGTTTCATAGAAAACTGTTTTATGGTTCATGGGAATGTTCCCTTTTTTTCTTCCTTCTTTTTTGTTCTTCTTTTAACTCATAAGCAAGCTGTTCACCCGTTTCTTCCGGCTGCATCACCTGTTCAAGTGTTTTGGATAATCCTTTGAAAAAATTATCAATCGGTGAAATTTCTTTAGCTGTTTCAGGTGAATGAGCAGACTCTTTTATTCGCAGTTTATTTTGTTGCTGCTCCTGTTTCAATTCTTTTTGCGGCGACTTGCTTTCATTCAAACCCAATCGTTCAAGCATTCTTTTGGCAGCATATTCTTTGCCCAGGTCGCTGCCATTAAATACTGATCTTGTTTGATGGTCTATGTAAGTCATGCCATAGATTTTTCCTTCCCGGCTTCGCCGCACAACGACAGATATTCTTTCTTTTTCGAGCGCTTTTAAAAGCTCATTCAGGCTCGGTGGTTTTTTAAGCAGTGTAAAATCAATTGTAGTTTTTAATCGCCTTACATCAGGCTGACGCTTTAATTTATTCTCGTTGAACTTCTGTTCCAACTTGTCCAGAGTAGGTCTGCTGTAAATGGAACTGGCCTTGATGGGTACACCCATCTTTCTGCCGTTTTCGTCCAGTATGCGGTATGTAAGCCCCCTGTTTTTGTATATCCGACCGCTTTCCTCGCCTCTGTCGGCTATAACGTTGTATTGTTGCAAGACGGCATTTAATTCCGGCAGTGATGTGTATTTGTACTGGCCAATTACATAGTCAAGTACGTTGGTAATGCTCCTCTTGGTTTCAGCTTTCCCGTATTCTACTTTGTGCAGGTATTCTTTTTTTAATGCCTGTTCCTGTTTTAGTTCCCTGCCTTTGGCGATCGTGAGGCCATACTTTAATTCAAGCGCCTGCCTGGCTGGTTCAGACACATCCCGGCCCAGGTTATGTGAATAAATCCTTTTGCCATCGTCCATAATATTAGTGGTTACCACGTGCAGGTGCGGATGACCGGCGTCAGTATGCTGATAAACCAAATAGGGTTGATTGCCAAAGCCCAACTGCTGCATATAATCATTAGTTATTGTCTTTAGTTTTTCAACATCGAGTTTGTCGGAAGGATCAAAGTTTAAGGAGATGTGCAACGTATTGGTCTTTGCCCGTTCGTTCAACGCCATCTGTTTCTCGAAGCGTTCCAGCTTCTGATAAAAATTCATTTCGTCAGGTTCCTGTATATAATTAGCAGCATGGATAAGCGTTGCCTGCCCACGCTGCAGTTTCTGCTCATTGTAATTGAGCGCCCGCCGGATGCTTCGGGAGAATTTTATTTTTGCAACCATTGCTGATGGAGTTGGCTCATGTACAATCTTATTTCCTCAATCTTTGCCATCAGCGTTTTTTGCATGGCTTCATTAAGCACCGCCCATGTTTTAATCTCCGGAATGGTATGTAGTGTATGCAGTCGCTTCACCGACTGGTTGAAATTGTTGGCGATGCCATGCAGCTCATTTTTAAGCTGGATAACCTCTTTTAGAAAATCGTCGGCAGATTGGTTGCGGTAATTAACCGTAACTGGTTTTTGCAGCAAGACTTTTCTTACATACTGGCTTAATTTCTTACAGGTGGTAGCTGAATAAAAGCGGTAAACCTGGTTGTATTCCTCCGGCTTCACACGGATGCTGATCCACTGTTTGGGTGTTTTGTCCTGTTCCTTCATCACATTATCATTTACTCACTATACAAACTTCCTGCTGCCTCAAAGGCGCAGGTACAAACAAATTGCATCTTCCGCTTTTCCCCGAAATGAGTTCCGAATGAAAGGGGCGAGATTCAATTGTGCAACAATTGTACATCTCGCCGTTTCCGCTCCAGGGAAACTTCCGCCGTTCGCAAGCCGTTAATGACTTGAAGGGGTTTATATAAAGCAGAAAGAAGCTGTAAAAATAAACGGCAGAGCAATGCCAGACAAGATGTACAAAATTTGTACTGGCTCACATTAAAACGGCATTGAGTTTTTGAAGCGATTGGGAAACAGGGATAGATAGTTTGATTTTTGAAAATAACTTTAATGCCAATTCACTTATTTTAGAAACCGGTAATAGATCAGATATATCATCACAGAAAGCAACAAAAAAATAAACAGGATAATTGATAAACTGTTTTGCAGTTTTCTTAATCTTCTCGCCCGTTCTGAAGGCGCATTGACGATTTCAAATTGGTTATAATATATCCACCGGCGAAAATTTTTTCTGCGGGATGCACGAAACAATATAAAAACTTTAGCGCCAACAAGTAAAACAAGAAGCAATGAGAATAATGATATTAAAAGTATTGGCTGGTTCATCTGTTTATAATTTTTGATGGCAGGCAATACAAAAAATCAATAGGAATATCCTCTACAAATCTATTGGATAATAAAATTATGCCGGATTAAATTTCAATGATGCTATCAATACATTCATGTTGAATACGTACATCAAAAAGATATTGCAATCCTTCCGGCATCAGCGTTTTTCTTTTGCTACTTTTCTTTTGTCGCGCCTGCAAAAAGAAAAGTAGCGCCGCACAGATTTATCTATGCCGGGCAACTACTTTAAAAAATCAAGCTGCTTTATATTATTCCATTGTCAGCCATAGAATAGTAATCTTCGCTGCTGATAATGATATGATCGAGCAGGGCAATATCCATGAATTGCGCAGCATTTTTTATTCTTTGTGTCATAGCTTCATCCTGCCGGCTCGGAGAAAGCGCACCGCTCGGATGTGAATGTGATAAAATCAGTCCAGAAGCCGCCAGCCTTAAAGCTGTAACCAATATCAGGCGTGTATCGGCAACTGTGCCGATAATCCCACCTATTGAGTGCTTATTGACGGCAAGAACTTTTTTTGCATTGTTGAGATAAAGAACACAAAACTGTTCCTGCAATTCAAGAATGTTTTTATTATAATAGTTGCGCAGTATATTATACGCATCTTTTGAACTTTTGATAACCGGACGTTCAGAAGGTTTCACATTTGATTTATAGACAACTTCCACTTCGGCAACCTTAGTGCATTTTGTTTTTCCTGTCGTTACTGCCTGTATATTTTCCATAATACCTTGTTTATTTTTTCCTGATTTTCGTTTTAATATGCGCCTGTTTTTATCGCGGCGGCGCTCCCGCACCAAAGGTTATTTTAAAAACCCTTGTTGATTTATATTCCGCAACCACTGGTTTGCAAATGCCGCATGTGCTTCCTGCCATGCAGGTTTATAGGTTGTTACAGCATTGTTTTCGATGCAAACGCTTTCTTCATAAATGCCTAAACTATCCTGCTGAAATAACTGCGGATAAATGCCGATGCTGTCATAATCTTTTTCATCTCTGCGGTTATCCACCACAATAAAAACCATTTCAGGGTCGCGCATTAAATCACCGTTTTGTTCATAATAATGCGAAAAGCTGTATAGCTGCGCTTTGCCATAAGGTGTATTGATTAATGTTCCGATTTGTTCCATTACCAACGGCATAAAACCTTCACTTGTAAATTTGATATAATCTTTTATGCCCATCCTGTTTAACAGCCTGCAAAAAATTCTTGCAGCTTCTTTATTTATCTTTTTCATCTTGCTTTGTTTTAATCTTCCAAAATGTTTGCTTCCTGTTTGCGGTTAATGGTTTCACTGCCGTACTTGGCTTTGATTTCAGGAAGTGTTTTATTGCTGCCGCGTGTTTTATACAATTCACTGCGGTAATACCAAGCGCCTTTTTTGGGTGCAAAAAATAACCCCGCTTCTTTTAGCTCTTTGCATACCGGGTACGTGTTGCCGGTTACCCATATCCAATGGCCTACCGCTTCAATAATGATGTCCGGCAGGTGTATGATTTGCTCAATCACACGGCGATATTCTTCGGAGAATTTTATAGCAGTGTCGGCTTCTTCATCGCTCATGCCTGCGCCTTTGGCTATATGTGGGCAGGCATAACTGTATTCGCGGTTAATCTCCTGCATGGTTGCCGTGTCGCCGCCTGCATCGGGATGATTTTCTTTTGCTAATTTTTTATACTGCGCCTTTACTTCGTCTATTGTTGTGCAATCTTTAAAGTGTTTCATATCCTTTTTATTTAAGGTTAAAGGGTTTGGGTTGAACATTTTTTAAAATGGCAGGTCGTCGCCTGTTTCATTAGCTGCTGTTGTTGTTGCAGCAGTATTATTCTCTTTTGCATCGGCCTCTTTTATGGCTGCACCTTTGCTGTGCAGCTTGATATTGTTTACATGCATGGACAGCGAAGCCATCGGTTTGCCTTCCATATTTTCCCATGTATTAAGGTTGATACGTCCGTTTAATTCCACCAATGTGCCTTTCGTGAGATATTCGGCAATGGTGGTGTTAATCCAGTAAGTGCAGTTAAAATACCTGACTACTTTTTTCGCTTCGCTGTCGTTCTTTGATTTGTAGCTATCATTAACAGCAATAGAAAAGTTAACAACCTGCTTGTCGTTCTTTGTCGTTCTTACTTCTGCGTTTTTTACTACATGTCCTACTAAAGTTTCCATAACTTAAAATTTAATTGATGAATAAAATTGATTACTGATTGAATAAAGTGAGTGAAGCGGCTTTGTTATAACTGATCTCCCTGTTGCCGCTGTGTTTCTGTACTAAGTGGTACACGGTTATATCCTCGTTTAAATAAATTGCCCATGCACTGATCAAAGATTTTGATCGATTATAATGCCTGCGGCGCTGTATCTGCCATGAAAGCCGCATCAGTTTTGAACGTTGTTCGTACTGCATACAATGAAAGTTTTTTAGTGTGATTTAATTTTTGTTTCCTACACTCGGCTTAGCGCCTCGTCCTTTCTCTCGTAGCAACCCCGTCCTAAGGCAGGAAGGGATAAAAGCAAGGTTTTTACTTGGGAAAAATTTTTGACCGTGGAATAAAAAGCGATAGCGGTTTATGCCGCGAAAGCAAAAAAGTCCTGCTCATAAGCGGGACGCTTTTTTTGAGTAAAACCTGTGGCCAGCCGCAGTTTACGAAAGGCGCAGACCTTGCTTTTAGCACAGCCTGCCAGGATCTTCGCGCAGGAAGGGATAGACGAGCTTTTCTTATTTAAGAAATAAAATCAAAAAAGATTAGTATGGTGGCAGGCAAGTGGAGGACGGAATGTTGTCGGCAAGTGAAGCGAAGTATGAGCGGAACGTGGCGATCATGAAGGAAAGAACTGGCTGCCTGCATACGACTTTGAAGCGAGACGGCGGATGGGGAACAATAAAAAATAAAAAGCCACCGCATGGGCTGGATGGCTTCACCTAACGAAATATGGTAAATGTTAGCGGTTATATGTTTGAAGATAAATCTGGTAACCCTGTATATAATTTCAGTCTTTCATCAGAAATGAAGGCAACAAAATTTCTTCGTTCATTAAATACATGATGCCATTCTTCCTCTATGTAGAAAGTTCCAAGTTGATGCAGTTTATAAGTATATGCGCCATCAATTCGTTCACTTAAATATTTTGCCTGTGCTACAATTACAGCTAATCGTTCACCTGGTTCGAGCAATTGAAATTTATGTAATGTCATAACTTATTTCTTCTACAAGTTCAATGACGAAAATTAAACAGGTATAAAGCAAATTGTGATTTTCATTTTCCGTGTCAACCAGGTTACAGATAATAATAAAAAAGCCCCGATTTCAATATAAATAGTTCCGATTGCATACTTTTTATACTTGCAGATAATGTAGTTTGCTATTCAAATTCCGGTTATGAAAAAGTTTGAATTTATACTAAGAGAATACATAGAAGACAATATGGGCTATATCCTGAACCAGAATAATATTGAAATCGTTTATGACAAATATGTTCTTGCAAGCTGCAAGTATCCTGGTTATCATGCTGCCGATGAAAACATCGTACTTGAAATTTTCTCTGACAATGATACGCTTGCCGGGTTCATCCGCAGATTTAAAATTACTGCAATCAGGGATTTGGCATCCATAGACAGCCGCCTGCTATATAATTTATATCTGAGCGGCGATACGCAGGTTATTTGTATGTTTGATGGTTACCTGCCGGATATTTTATACTTCAAAAAGACAGGGAAAAATGTATATGCAAGAGACGAAGAAAATTATGAGAATCTTGTAAATATAAATTTAAAGCAGCCCGTGGATTATATAGATTATACCCGGCGGCATTTCCAGACAGCGACCGTTTAGAAGTACTGAAATTTTGCATTTAGATTGAATTATTGTTTCAACTATCAGGCCAGTACAGCTATCCCTGCTGTTTCACCTTATCTGTCTTAATTTGGAGGCATGATCAGCATAAAGCAAATAGAAGAACTGGAAACCTTTTTTAAAAAGACTGATATACCCAAAACAATAAAATTACATGGTGCCATAACCTATCATGATGTTCCAAAAATTCGTTTGGGAAAATCTTGCCATGCTAAAGGACAACAGTCTTACAGGGTTATGTGCGGCTGTCCGGTTCGATGACCTTCTGCAGCTCAAAAAGGCACTTACAGAAATAAATAATTAGCCCGGCTTATTTACAACGGCATTACTTCCTCTTGCATTTCAGAACCCCAAATCTTCAATCATTGTAATATTTAACTGCACTGATAATCAACACCCAAAGGATTTAGTATTTTTTTACTAAAATTATTAGTAATCTTTGCGCGGTAAGCATTCATTCAATGGGCATAGAAAATATCATAGCACAGCTTCAGCGGGATATTCTTCCCTTACAGGGGTTAAAGCAATTAGCTACGGACAGCGATATACAACTCGGCTGTCACGCTATTGAGAATGCTTTTCCAAATGCCATTTTTCCAGTTGGCTGTACACATGAATTTCTTTATTCATCGGTTGAAGACCGGGCTGCCACCAATGGATTCATCGCTGTTTTATTAAGCAAAATGATGCAGTTTGACGGAGCTGCTATTTGGATAAGTGCATCAAGAACATTATTTCCGGCGGCTTTAGGGAGGTTTGGTGTACAACCTGACAAAATCATTTTTATTGACTTGAAAAATGAAAGCGATGTATTGTATGCGACTGAAGAATGTTTGAAGTGCAAGAGAATTGCAGCCGTCGTTGGTGAAACAAAATATATAAGTTTTAAAGAATCAAGAAGACTTCAGTTAGCGGCAGAACAAAGCAGGGTAACCGGTTTATTAGTCCGGCCACAACACAAAACCATCAATACCACAGCCTGTGTTTCGCGCTGGAGCATCACAGCACTTCCGCGTGAATTGCCGGACGGAATGCCTGGCATTGGTTTTCCAAGATGGAATGTTGAACTCTTAAAAGTTCGCAATGGTAAACCAGGAACATGGCAATTGGAATATTCATTTAACAGGCTGAAAGAAATTAAACAAAACATTTTTTCATTACCGCAGGAAGAAAGAAGAAGAAAAACAGGATAAGATGTGTAAGCGATTTGTGGCAATATGGTTCCGTCATTTAAAGACGGACTGGATGGTTCGCCGTCAGCCTGCATTAAAAGAAATACCCTTTGTTTTGGCTTCACCGCAACGCAGCAGGATGGTTATAACAGAAGTTAATCGGGTTGCCAAATCAAAAGGATTGTATGCAGGAATGATTGTGGCGGATGCAAAAGTTGTTTTACCTGAAATAAAGGTATATGATGACAAAACTGATCATGCAGAAAAACTACTTTACAATCTTTCCATTTGGTTTATTCAATACACGCCAGTTGTAGCAATTGATTTACCCGAAGGATTAATACTTGACGTGAGCGGCTGTACGCATTTATGGGGAAGCGAGGAAAACTATTTAAAAGATATGTTCAATAAATTAAAAAGGTTAGGTTATCATATTCGTTTAGCCATAGCTGATACTGCCGGTACAGCATGGGCAGTGTGTCGATACGGAAAAGAAAAAGCAATTATTAAAAGTAATGAACAGGCAGAGGCATTGATGGCATTGTCGCCTGAAGCATTAAGAATAGAAGACAGTATCAGTGAACGGTTGCACAAGCTTGGAAAATAGTAAATCAAATTGCTCATCATTTAAATCAAGGATATTTACAGGAAGCAAAGTTGTTCTCAGCAAATAAAAATCAGACGCCAGCTGCATACTTATCCTTTAAGGTTTATAAAATTTTGCTTATATCAGTAGTACTTTTTCCCAGTTAAATAGTTGGCTTCTTTGAGGAAGGTTGTCAATCAACACCAAACCGATGCCACTAATGCCATTCAGGAGGCCGAAATCTGTTTTCCACACTCCTTTACCATCGTTACCTTCAAACCAGGTTTTATACCCGGATGATCTTGAAGAAAGATTTGCAAGCCCGACAGTTCTTTGCAACCAATATTGCGAACAGTTTTTGAAATCGCCTATATCAGTTTGATTAAAAATTTGTTTGAACAATAGCGACACTCCTGAAGTTCCATGACATAAACAGGCGTCGACAATTCCGGTATTGGCATCTTCCTTTCTGCTTATTTGAAATTTTGCCAGTTCAAGTGCGGCATCATATACGTAAGTCTCTTTTAAAGATTCATTTACCTTAAGCAAGGAGGCTGCTATTCCCAAATCGCCATGGCACCAAGCCAATCTTTCCGGCGGATCTAACGGGTAAATCATTTCCTTGTTTACAATTCTGCTTGGAAAAAAAATGAGGCTGTCTTTTTCTTGATGGTAGGACAAAACCCATTTAACGGCGTTCTCAAGCATCTTTGAAATGCTATCATGCTCATATTCTGCTAAATCAAGTTTCAAAACTTCTGATAGAAAAACAAGGATACTTGGAATGCCATGGCTTAACCCTAAGCTGCACAAATTTTTATCTTCAATACTTCTTCCGACGGAATAAAAATCTTGCCAATATGTTCCGCGGTAATCGTGCTCGGAGAGATTAACTAGCTCTTGAATAATCGAAGTTAGATATGGATGGGGTTGATTATTATACTTACTCCTTTCTAAATAATAAACGCCCTTACCTATTAAGCCTGAAAAATAGTCGTATCTTTTATTCTGTATATCTACTTCTATCGAGTCAATTATAGTTTTGTCAAAGCTTTCAAAAATATCAGGGGATTCTAAGTCGATAATATTTTCATTGACAAGAAATTGCAGTAACCAAGCGATCCCCGACATTCCCTTCTCGAAAGAATAGTCAATTTTATATTTCTCGACACCCGCTAAAAGAATATCTACACCCTGATTAATTTGATTTAATAGGCATTCGTCGTTCGTAGTTTTATATAAATATGAAAAGAATAAGATAGGGCCTCCGATTCCGCTTAATAATGATGGATGATCTATCTGCTCTAAATTTTCGGTCAATTCAGTTTTTATGATTGAAATAATTTCATTTAATAAGTTACTGTTATCGGTTCTCATTATTATTTTTATGATCATTTAAATGAATTCCGCCGAAATTTGAAAGGAGAATTAACAGGTTCATTTTCTCTTTTTTCATTGAAGGAAATTTATCATTAATAACTTTCTCGTTTACAATTTTGATGCGGCTTGAGTCGCTGTTTGCCAATTTCATTAACAAGCTTTTGTTTCTCTTGTCTGCTACCGGCCCAGAATTTTGATTTAAAAAATTAGAATTAGCAGGAAGCGTGCTATAACAATTTATATATTGATTATATAAAATGAAAACCCTGTTACGTACAGGTGAAGTGTTTGAATTTAACAGAAGAGATGCAAAAGATTTTTTATAATCGGATGAGGAATGTCCATAGCCAAACTGTGCGAAAAATCTTGCATGTGTATTATTAATCAAAGAATCATTATAAAGGCTAAGAAAATTTTCATACATCTTGTCGTTCCGATTCCTTTTAAAATGATCATCCCGGCTAATCAAAGTTTTATATAAATTATAATCACTGCCCCAATAGGCAATTATATCTTCTTTTTCAAGAGAATCTTTTAATATATTTTTTATAGATTGTATCTTATCCAAATTATTAATATCAATTATCATTGAATCAATACTTCTGGATAGTAATAAAGGAGGGTTACCTTTTTTATTTTCTATCAATATTTTTAAAGCTCTCGGAAATGATCTCGATCTTGCGTTCACAGTGTTGCCTAACTCAAAGTCTACGCCCCACACTTTTACTTTTCTGTCTGAGGGCAGGCTTTTCTGCAATGAATAAATTCTGTTCCAGAATTCTATTTCTTCCTTCGAATAGCAAAGGGTGTTTAGGATTGAACTATCTCCCGTTTCCAAATATTTATTATAGATAATCCCAAAGGAAAAAGGATATTCAATTATTAAGTTTACCGGACCAAAGTTTAACTGATAATTGATAATACTGAAAGACAAATCGTAGTTACAGCTTACCGCATGGCATTCGCTCGAAAAAATAAATTTATAAGAAGTATCAATATGATACGACCAATTGATGCTATCAAAACGACGAAAGGATTTGTATATAGTTGAATCAAAAAGATTTTGAGAATATATCCGTGTAAAAGATATTATTGCAAATAAGATTATAAAAGCAATCCTTTTAAACATCCTAAATGATTTAAAAAGCAAGTGAGGCTAAAATCAATTTTACGCCTCACTTAACTTAGTGTGTTCAATAAAAATCAGGTATTTACCGGTGGGCAACAACAGGTATCACCTTTTTTTCTGCTGCAAGTATGATTACAGCTACATTCTGAGCCAATTGATAATATTGGTTCCTGCGAATTTGCGCCACCACCTTTAACCTTTAATAATTGATCATCTGTCAATCTGCTTAAAGTAGACTTTTTTAAAAACAATTTTTGAATTTTTGAATTTCTCATTGTAAAATATTTTGAATTTAAAAATTTGATCATTAGAATCGTTTCTTTGAGATTGCATTTTATGCCTTCAAACTTTAAAGGTAGGAGGACCTCTATTAATGGAATAGATGTAAATTATTTTTTTAAGGTAGTATGTCATTTATTAATCCTGCACTTGAGGTATACAACAATAATCATGTACCAATTTGGTGCAACTATGCTTACAACTCACGAATGACCAATTGATAATAATTGTTCGACGTCAGCATTCTCGCCACCACCTTTTAAACTTTAATAATTGCTCATCTGTTAAACGGCTTAAAGTAGATTTTTTTAATAGCAATGTTTTAAAAGCGGGTTTACTCATCTTTTTATTTTTTGAATTAAGGATATTTCATGTTAAGGCGTTTAAAATAAGGTAACGCTATTCAAATAAATTATCTAAATCTTTCATTTGTAAATAAGATGACAAGTCTGAATCTTATCAAAATTCTTTTTAAGGTTAAAGAGCAGTTTATAATCGAAATCGAAAATTGATTAACAGAAATCTTATCTTTTCTAAAATGATAAGCTATCATCCAATTTCTCAGAATAATAGAGAGAATGTTTTCGACCAAACGAATGTAGTGCTTTTAGTAACCTGCATTTGTTCTATCCGTAAATAGTCCCACTTGCATACTTTTTTTACACCGTTTGCATAGGAACTAATATTTCAAGTGAAATATTTTATGCCTTAACTCTAAGCTGTTTGAATAATAAAGGGTATTTAGAAGTTGTCTTCCAATTTACATTTTAGCATAAAAGTCCGGCATACATACTTTTTTATCACCACATGCATATTAGTTTTTAAAGATTGTGCACAATTTTAGATGAGAGGGGTTTAAAAGACCTGTGTACAAATCATTTCATTTAATGGTGATATTCAATTAGCAGTTATAAAAACTTATTAGTATGAAAAACCTGCCTTTAAAAAAGTTGTATTTTTTTGCAATTACCTGTGCTACATTATTAATCCTCTCATGCTCCAAACAAGAAATAGTAAGAGAATATAAATCAGGTGCAATTGACTCTTCTGTCATGCAGGCAAATTACCTGCAGAAGATTAAAACTAGTTTAAAAGATAGTTTGAACGCAAGCGACTTTGCAACCATCGATTTTCTTCACCTATATAAAAGTAATGACGTTCTTACTGGAAATCATTTTCTGCGCATAGGTATAATCGGGAAGAAAACGTCAGATGATTTTATTTTATTAAACACCGACAGTATTGGAAATATCATTAAGGCAAGAATAGTCCACGTACAACATAATGGCAAACAAAAGGGGAGCGTAAAAATTACAGTAGTTGCAAGTTCATTCAATCGAAAGGAAATTCTTTATCTTAAAAATCCTAACCGTAAAAACACCAAAAATGAGCATAGCGAGAAGACAAAGAATGTCACCACC
>JAEWBD010000113.1 GCA_023391315.1 Bacteroidota bacterium
GTTTTGATTTGTCTTTCATGATTTATTCAAGCTGGGGGCAGAAGTTATCGTATAACAGCGCCAAGAATAACTCAGGTTTTATCGATCGCCAGAATTCTTACATACTTCCATACTGGACACCCGAGCATCCATATAACAATTATGCAAGGTTGTATTCCAGCAATGGCAGCGCTGGTTTTAATGTGTACAGGTCGGCATCTTTTATTCGCCTTAATAATATTGCGCTTGCCTACACGTTGCCACAATCTATTGTAAGCAAGGCCGGTTTGGAAAGCATGAAATTATATGCCAACGTGAGCAATGTGGCTCTAATTGCGCCCGACTGGGATTTCTGGGATCCGGAATTCAGGAACAGGGATAGTAACGGCAATATATCCACGGCTATTCCGCCACGCATTTATTCGATAGGTATCAACGTAGTTTTTTAAAAAATATAACTCACATGAAATGAGCCGTGCAGATTCTCCAAGCAGTTGAGGATATTTACTCGGCGAATTACATGTGGCAAATGAAAAATAAAATATGACTCACATGAAACTCCATTCAAAATATATATGGCTGCTGCTGATAATCTCTACAGGTATTTTAGCAGGCACAGGCTGCAGCAAAGACCGCTTAACACCGGAGCCTTTGTCTTTTTACGAGCCCGATCTTACGTATACAACACCGGATGCCATGCAGGCAGCCCTTACCTCCTGCAACAGGAATTTAAGAAACGAATATTATGGCGATAACCCGCCCATACTTACCGAAATGGTTTTTTCTGAAGTTACGGTAGAAGGTACAACAGATAAATCAGGCCCCGCACAGGATTTAAACCTGGTGATCACGCCTGACCTCGCAGGCTACAATGATGCTGACCATGCAAGGGTTTACTACTACTGGAATGAAGGGTACAAAGGCATTAAATATGCCAATACCGTTATATCAAGAATAGATAATGTTACATGGGATTCACCGGAGCAGCGCAACTCGTTCCTGGGGCAGGCTTATTTTCATCGTGCCATGCGTTATTATCGGCTTACCAACCAGTTTGGCGATGTGCCTGCCATTATGCATGAAGTGAGTGAAAAAGATTCTGCCGTTAAACCTTTCTATTCAACCAAAAGAGATGTAATCCTGAGAAAAATGAAAACAGATCTCGATTCGGCGAAAGACTGGGTTTCTGATGATGTGATGCGTGGCGAAGTAACCAAAGGTGCTGTCTTGCAGTTACTCACGAAAGTAAACCTTGCACTCGGCGAATTTGATGACGCCATTGCCTCGGCCTCAGCCATTATCAATGGTGGTAAATATCATTTAATGATGCAGCCCTTCGGCGCTACAAAAAAGAATGTAATATGGGACTTACATCGCCCCGAGAATAAATACACAGGCGAAAACACGGAAGGCATCTATCTCGTAACTGACCATTTTGGCGACGGTGGTTACGACGGAGGTATGCGCATCATGCGGCAGGCGGTTCCTTATTGGGGCACTAATATTACTACACCAAGCGGTAAAAAAGGAACCAACGATGGCGTATCGGTAAAGTTTGTTCAGTCATCTTTATATGGCAGAGGTATTGGCCGTTGCCGGCCTACCAACTACAGCCAATATGATATTTGGACTGATAGCAATGACCTGCGTCATTCTCATGATAACTGGATGAATATGGAAGACCTTGTATATAATAATGATGGCGCATTGGTAGTAGATGGCGTTACTGATCCTTATTATTTAAAGCCTTTACAGAAATACAATTCATCCGGCGGCGTGCTTTGCGTTGATACTATCAGAAGTTGGTTTGGCTGGCCACAATACAAAGTATTCATTCCTGATAATGAAAATTCGCCAATGCAGGGCGGGCATTCTGACTGGTATGTTTACCGTCTTGCAGAAACCTATTTATTACGGGCAGAAGCTTATTTCTGGAAAGGCGACCTTGCCAGCGCCGCTGCTGACATTAATATGGTAAGAACACGTGCAGGTTGTGCACCAATAACACCTGATAAAGTAAATATGGGTTTTATATTAGATGAGCGTGCCAGGGAATTATTTTATGAAGAGCCGCGTAAAACAGAGCTCACACGCATAGCCTATATCTTCGCTTTAACGCATAAGGTTGCAGAAAACGGTAAATCATATTCACTGGATAACTTTTCCGATAACAATTATTTTTATGATAGGGTTATAGCCAAAAATAATTTTTACCGCGAAGGCATTGTTACCATTCACGGTGATAAATATACCATGAGCCCTTACCATGTTTTATGGCCGGTACCCACCAAATCTATACAGGCCAACACGTATGGCCGTATCAATCAGAATAAAGGTTACCAGGGTTATGAATCAAATGTGCCGGCGTTGGATTATATACCGTAATAACATAAATTGAAACGCTAAAAAAATATAAATGCAATCAAGAAGAAAATTCATACAGGCAGGAACATTAGGCATGGCGGCTTCGGCTGCCATGCCTTTTCTTGGAAAAGCTGCCGTAAACACATCAGGGGAAACAGCTAAACATGAACCCTTAAAACTGGGCATGGCAGGTTATACATTTTTAAACTTCGACCTGGCAACATCCATAAAAATGATGCAGCGCGTAAATGTTACCAATCTTTCCATTAAAGATTTTCATTTGCCGTTAGATAGCCCGCCCGAAAAAATAAAAGAAGTGCTGCAACAGTTAAGGGATGCAGGCATAACACCATATGCAGTGGGTGTTATTTATATGAAGAGTAAAGAAGATGTTGACCGCACTTTTAATTATGCTAAAGCTGTGGGTGTAAATATGATCGTTGGCGTTCCCAATTACGATCTGATAGATTATACCGAACAGAAAGTAAAAGAGCATAACATTAAAATAGCCATACACAATCACGGGCCGATGGATAAGTTATACCCAAGCCCCAAAGAAGCGTATGACCGCATCAGCAAAAAAGATAAGCGGATGGGCTTGTGCATTGATATCGGCCACACGCAGCGTACCGGCTTATCCCCTGCCGATGCGGTAGTGCAGTTTAAAGACCGGTTATTCGATCTGCATATAAAAGATGTTACAGCTGCTGTAAACGATGGCAAAGCCATTGATGTAGGCCGCGGCGTAATTGATTTCCCGGCATTTGAAAGGGCCTTGTATAAAATAAATTACCAGGGCATGTGCAGTTTTGAATATGAACTGAACATGAAAGATCCTCTGCCCGGCATTGCAGAATCGGTGGGTTATTTTAAAGGTGTGATGAATACGATTTAATATCGTGTTATACTATTAAATGTTCGTCATTTCGACGTTAAGAGAATTCCACAAAGTGGGATTGAGACACATTGAAAATTATACATGCACGAGATAAATCTTTCGAATATCAGGTTGCGTTAAATTCATGGATGTCTCGTACTTCGGCATGGCGACCGAAAAGTTATTAAAAAAGATGAAACCATTTTTATCAGAAGATTTTTTATTACAAACAGACACAGCAAGACAGTTATATTTTGATCATGCGGCCAACATGCCCATCATAGATTATCACAATCATTTGCCGCCCGATGAAATTGCAGCCAATAAACAGTTTAAAAACATTACGGAGCTATGGCTTAAAGGCGATCATTATAAATGGCGGGCCATGCGCAGCAATGGTGTGAACGAAGAATTGATTACAGGCAGTGCGGATGATTTTGAAAAGTTCAAAGCCTGGGCGCAAACAACACCTTATACCATGCGCAACCCGCTGTATCATTGGTCGCACCTGGAATTAAAAAAACCTTTTGGTATAACAGCATTACTGAATGCGGATAGCGCCGCATCTATTTATGCAGCCTGCAATGAGCAATTACCGCAATACACTACACAGGCGTTGCTGCAATATTTTAAAGTGGAAGCGCTCTGCACAACAGATGATCCCGCTGACGAGCTTATTCATCATAAAAAAATAAGGGAAGCGCCTTTTGGTATAAAAGTATTGCCGGCTTTCAGGCCGGATAAGGCAATGGCGGTTGATGATGCAGAAGCGTATAAAAATTACCTGCAAAAATTATCCGCCATATCGGGCATTGAAATAAATTCTTACGATAGTTTACTGGAAGCATTGCATAAACGCCATGATGTTTTTCATGAAGCAGGTTGCCGCGTTTCAGATCACGGGCTGGAAACATTTCAAAAAACGGATGGCACTACACAGCAGCTTGAAACCATATTTTCAAAAGCCATTGCAGGCAAGCCCCTATCAAAAGAAGAATCCATATTCTTTAAAATGGCAACCCTGCATTTTATCTGCACCTGGAACCATGAAAAAGGATGGGTGCAACAATTCCATGTTGGGGCATTGCGTAACAACAATACGCGCTTATTAAAACGCATCGGCGCAGATGCCGGCGTGGACTCAATGGGCGACTGGCCTGTGGCCGAAGGCATGTCTGCATTTCTTGATAAGCTGGATAAAGATGATAAGCTTGCAAAAACCATTATCTATAACAATAACCCAATGTATAATGAAGTGTTTGCTACCATGATTGGAAACTTCCAGGATGGCAGCATACCAGGCAAAATACAATATGGCAGCGGCTGGTGGTTTTTAGACCAGAAAGACGGTATGGAAAAGCAAATGAACACATTAAGCAATATGGGTTTGCTAAGCCGCTTTATTGGTATGATAACAGATTCCCGCAGCTTCCTTTCCTTTTCAAGGCATGAGTATTTCAGGCGCATTCTCTGCAACCTGATTGGCAACGATGTGGAGAACGGCGAATTACCTGCTGACATAAAATGGTTAGGTAAAATGGTGGAAGATATTTGCTACAACAATGCAAGAGATTATTTTAAGTTATAAAGTGGAGTGT
>JAEWBD010000122.1 GCA_023391315.1 Bacteroidota bacterium
TTGGGCAGCGCCACGCCTTCGGTGGAAAGTTATTTTAATGCGCAAACAAAAAAGTATGCATTGGTTGAATTAAAAGAGCGTTATGGCAATGCTGTATTTCCTTCAATAGAAATAATTGATCTTACAAAAATTGCTTCCAAAGAACGGGTGCCGCTTTCTCCGCAATTGAAAGAAGCTATTGATGAAACGCTGGCGCAACATAAACAGGTCTTGCTTTTTCAAAACAGGCGTGGTTATACGCCTTACATGGTTTGCAATGTTTGTGGCTGGATTCCGCAATGCAAAAACTGCGATGTAACGCTAACATATCATAAGGCAAAGAATAAAATGGTTTGCCATTACTGCGGCACTGAATATCCCGTTTTATACACCTGCCCGCAATGCGGCAGCCACGATTTTAAACAGCGGAATTTTGGTACGGAAAAACTGGAAGAGTTGGTTGTTGAAACATTTCCGGCTGCAAAAGTGGCCCGTATGGATTACGATACCATGAAAGGCAAAAACAATCATGATACACTGATAAAATTATTTGAACAGCAAAAAATAAACCTGTTGGTTGGCACGCAGATGATTGTAAAAGGTTTGGATTTTGAACATGTAAACCTTGTGGGCATTTTAGATGCAGACAGCCTTTTGTATTTTGCTGATTTCCGCGTAAATGAACGTGCTTTTCAATTGATGGAACAGGTGAGTGGAAGGGCTGGCCGTAAAAATGATAACGGCAAAGTATTGATACAGGTGCGCAACACGCATCACCCGGTTTTAAAGTTTGTAAAAGAACACGATTATAAAGCCTTGTATGATTTCGATATTCAAAGCAGGCAGTTTTACCATTACCCGCCCTTTACAAGGCTGGTTCATTTTTCTTTCCGGCATAAGGAAAACCATATTGCAGAAGAAGCGGCAAATATTTTTACAGCTGGTATTAAGAAAGATTTTGAACCATACATTACAGGCCCGGCCCAGCCTGTCATTAACCGTTTGCGTAATAAGTATATCTGGGATTTATTATTGAAGCTGCCGCGTAATTCAGAGCTTATCAATAAATGTAAAGCGCAGGCGGAACAACAGATTGCTATTTTAAAATTCAATAAGCGTTATAGCAGCGTGGATATTGTTCCTGATGTTGACCCGGTATAATACTGATGATAACCAGTGCATTCTAAAGCGCATTTGCTAAACTTGCTGTAAGAACAATACTTTTTATCCATTATTTTTATCTTAACTAAAATTGCTGTATGACTTTTATCATAAAACAAAAAGCCGCCAGGCAATCGGGCTTCTAAAAACGCTTAACAATCAATCAATAAAATAATATGGGCAAAACAAGACTCGAAGCTTTTAGTGATGGTGTTCTCGCAATCATTATAACCATAATGGTACTTGAATTAAAAGTGCCTGAAGGAACAAACCTGCAGGCTTTAAAAACGGCTTTACCAATATTTCTTACGTATGCCTTAAGCTTTATTTATATTGGCATTTACTGGAACAATCATCATCATTTAATGCATTTGGTGAAACATATAAGTGCCGGTATAATGTGGGCAAACCTTAATTTATTATTCTGGCTTTCTCTTATTCCGTTTGCAACTGCATGGATGGATGAAAATCATTATGAGCCGTTACCTGTGGCATTATACGGCATATTACTGGCAGTATGCGGCATTGCTTATACCATACTCCAGGTAACAATTGACAAATGCCATAAAAGCGAGGGCGCTTTAAAACAAATAATGATGGCACAGCGCAGAAAGGGCATTATATCTTTTATTATTTACATTGCCGCCGCGCCTTTAGCGTATATAAATACAATTATTTCAGGCTGCCTGTTTGTGGGCATAGCAATTGTATGGATTATTCCTGACAAAAAAATTGAACACCTTACAACAACAGAAAGTGAATAACTTTAATCTGTGCTTTTAAAATAATATCTCTCTTACCGACAAACAATTAACATGACAACAAGAAGATCTTTCATTAAAACAACATCCCTTGCTTCTGCTGCATTATTCATTAAGCCCGGCTCTATGCATTTTAAAAATTCCTACATCGGTTTACAGCTTTATACTGTAAGGGATGCTATGGGAAAAGACCCGGCTGGCACACTGGCGAAAGTTGCATCTATTGGTTATAATTCTGTTGAGGGTGCTACTTATACCGGCACAGAAAAATTTTATGGCATGGATGCAAAATCATTTGCGGCATTGCTTAAACAAAATGGTTTAATTATGCCCAGCAGTCATTACCGTCTGGGTGAAGACAAGGAAAATGGCAAAGATGTTATGGGAACTATTTTGCATGACTGGGATAAAGCAGTTGACGATGCAAAAGCCGTTGGTGTTAAATATATGGTTTGTGCATGGCTTTCACCGGCTGAACGCGGCAATATTGATCATTATAAACTGCTTGCAGAGCGTTTAAACAAGGGCGGCGAAACCTGCAAAAAAGCAGGCATACAGTTATGCTATCATAACCACGATTTTGAATTTACAGAAGATAACGGCCAGTTGCCTTATGATATACTATTAAAAAATACAGATAAAGACCTTGTGAAATTTGAGCTTGATCTTTACTGGGTAAGCAGGGCGGGCCACGACCCGGTAGCATTGTTTAATGCAAACCCCGGCCGGTTTCCATTATGGCATATAAAAGATATGGATAACACACCGAAAAAGTCTTTTACCGAAGTGGGCAATGGCGTGATTGATTTTAAAACCATCTTTAAAGGCGCAAATAAAGCCGGCTTAAAATATTTCTTTGTTGAGCAGGACATAACACCTGGTGATCCTTTCATCAGCATTACAAAAAGTATAGATTACATAAAAAAGAACCTTATTTAAACCGTTAGTGGTTAATAGTAATGTCGGGGTACTTGGGGATCTCTGCAAACAATAAATAATCGTTTTCAAAAACGGTTAAATACTGATTATTGAACATTGATTTATCATTTAAATATTGGCTATTTGAATGATATGCATCTTTACGGCCAACCGTGCCGCTATACAAGACAACTGGCGCAATCGTAAAAATTAATTAACATTTACAAGTAAATGCACAGCGAAACTTTGCGGGGATTAAATGTAAAAAATACAATTCTATTGTTTGTGGAAAAAGTTATTAATTTCACGCCGTTGCAGAATGTGTAATTTTCACATTTTGCACTAACATTCTCCATGAAAGCGATTATCCCGGTTGCAGGCGCAGGCGCTAAGTTGCGGCCGCATACATATACACAGCCAAAGGCACTAATTCCGATTGCCGGTAAAACAATTTTAAGCTTTATTGTTGACCAGTTGCATGAGGCAGGCGTTCATGAATTTATTTTCGTAATAGGTTATCTCGGCGAAAAGATACAGGAATATGTGCTGCAAACATACCCGCATCTTACTTGTCATTTTGTGCAGCAGAACGAACGGCATGGCACAGGCCATGCAGTGGAATTAACCAAAACTTTTATAGGTAACGATGAAGTTTTGGTAACGCTCGGTGATACTATTTGCGAGTACAATATTAAAGAAGTGATTACTGCACCCGGCAACCTGCTTGGCGTAAAAAAAGTGGACGACCCGCGCAATTTTGGCGTAGCTGAAATTGACGGCGAAGGAATGATTGAGCATGTAATTGAAAAGCCTGCTATTCCCAAAAGCAATATGGCGCTGGTAGGGATTTACAAAATAAAAGATACTGCTGTTTTATTTAAATGCCTGGAACAATTGTTTTCGCAAAACATAACCAGCTTTGGTGAATATAATTTAACGGATGCACTGGATTGCATGATGCGGCGTGGCGTAAAATTCAAATCGTTTAAGGTAAAGAACTGGTTTGATTGCGGCAAGAAAGAAACATTGCTTGAAACCAATACTATTCTCTTGAAAAAATTTGGTGGGGCAGTAGATACTAATCTTCAGCGTGAGAATTCTATTATCATTCCACCGGTAGCTATTGGCCCCGGCTGCAGGCTAAGAAATTCTATTGTTGGCCCGCATGTATCCATTGGTGCCAATACCACGCTGGAATATTCTGTTATACGCGATAGCATTGTGGGCGCTTATACTAACCTTTTTGAAGTGGTGCTTGATAATTCGCTTATCGGCAGCGATGCCAGCGTAAAAGGTTTAAGCCGCACATTGAATATTGGCGATAATACAGAAATAGATTTTGGATAGATTTTTTTGCATCGTTAATATGATAATGATATAAAATTTTTACCAATCAACTTTATCAACCAGTCAACTTATCAACTATTCAATAAATAATCAGCCAATAAACTTAAAGAGCACTGCAGCGAGCACACCACCTGTAATTGGCCCCAGCACAGGTATCCAGCTATATTTCCAATCGCTGCTGCCTTTATTTTTTATTGGAAGAATAGCATGCATAATGCGCGGGCCTAAATCCCTTGCCGGATTGATGGCATAACCGGTGGGGCCGCCCATACTTAAGCCAATGCCCAATACAAGCAGCGCCACAGGCAAAGCATCAAGCGAGCCTAATTTATCAGCGGGGGAAACAATAAACAGTACCGAAAGGATAAACACAAACGTCCCTATTATTTCTGTAATTAAATTATGACTTGCGTTTCTTATGGAGGGCGAAGTACAAAATACAGCAAGTTTGGTGGCGGTATTTTCCGTTGCATCAAAATGTTGCTTATAAGCTATCCAAACCAGCAGTGCACCTATCATAGCGCCAAGCAGTTGCGCAGCAATGTATGTGGGAACCAGGCTCCAGCTAAATTTTCCGGCTGCCGCCAGTGCAATGGTTACGGCTGGATTAAGGTGGGCGCCACTCGCCGCCGCACTCACAAATACGCCGGTAAAAACAGCCATACCCCAACCCATTGTAATTACTATCCAGCCACTGCTGAAACCATTTGTTTTATTTAATACAACATTGGCAACCACACCATCGCCAAGAATAATTAATAAAGCCGTTCCTACAAGTTCGCCTGTAAAAGCAGTCATACTTCAGAATGTTTTTTTTATTCAATTGAGGTTATTGATTAAGAGCTGTAAATATATAATGATTACTAAATAATCCGTGCAATCTGTTAACCTGCCCAAATCAGGGTTCAGAGAAAATAATCTCATCTTTATTGAAGTAATTTTATTTTTCAATCGTCTTCTTTACAAATTACGGGCATGGCTGAAATAGCCGCGGAGAAAAATAATATCATACAAATTATAAAATCATATGGCCAGCAATTGTTTGGCTTTATACGCAGCCGTGTGCCTACCAATGAAGACGCAGAAGATATTTTGCAGGATGTATGGTACCAGTTGAGCAACCAGCCAGCAGCAGATGAAATTGAAAGCATGAGTGGCTGGCTGCACCGTGTGGCCCGCAATAAAATAACCGATAAATACCGCAAGAAAAAAGAACAAAGCCTTGAAGATTATGCCGGCATGGAAGAAGATGAAGATGCATTGAATATTGCTGATATTTTAATGGCGGAAGATGATGGTAATGCCGATACAAAGGAATTGCAGCAACTGTTTTGGGAAGCGTTTTTTAATGCGCTGGAAGAACTGCCCGCAAG
>JAEWBD010000147.1 GCA_023391315.1 Bacteroidota bacterium
GCATATCATCAAGCTGGTTAGCTGCATTCTGCTGCATGTTTTGCAGGTTTTCCATCTTGTTGCGTGTAGCAAAAAGATTATTGGTGAGCTGGTTTATCTCGTTCTCGGTTTGCTTGATAAGGTTTTCTTTCAACTGCTCGTTATAACCAATAACTTCGTTATGTTTCTGCTGAATAGCCGCTTTTAATTCGTTCACTACTTTTTCCTGCGCTGCAATTTCTTCACGCAGCTTTTCAAGATTTTTTGCACGGCCAATTCTTTTACCTTCAAACAAACCAACGCTGCCGCCACTCAATGTGTATTCGCCTTTTACATATTTGCCCGAACGCTCCAGCACTACAGCGCCGTCAGCCGCCTGGCTTACGGCTTCCTCATTTTCCGCAATAAATACATTGCCCAATAAATACTCTGCAAGCTTTTTATATTGCTCGTCCACCTCAATTACATCCATTGCTTTAATGGTATGTTCCGGTTGTTGGGCAACCATGTTGATGCCTGCAATTTTATCAAGCAATAAAAAATTGGCTTTACCTTTTTTGTTTTTATCAAGCAGTTCCACAGCCTGCAAACCTTCCTGCAGGTTGTTTACGATGTAGTAATTAAGATAAGGCGTTAATACATTTTCCAGCGCCGTTCTGTATTCCTGCTGCACATAAATTATATCTGAAAGAATAGGCGCTTTTGAATTCCATTGCCCATTGTTGTGCAGGAATTTTACGCTTTCAGGATAGCCTTCCATTGAATCAACCAGGCTCTTCAACAAATCATGTTCATTACGTTTTGCATCATACTTACGGTTTTCTTCCGTAAGCTTTGCCCGCAATGATTCCAATTCACCCTGCGACTGTAATATCTGCTGCCGCGTTAATTCATGCTGCTCTTTTAACTGCTGTAATGTTTGTTGTTTTTCTTCCAGGTCTTTTGTTTTAGCAGCCACCTCGGTTTCGAGCTGCTGTACCTGGTAAGAACGGTTCTGCTGTTCCTGCTCCACCTGTGCTATGCCTCTCTGCAAATTATGAATAGATGTTTCTGCAACAGCCAGCTTCTTTTCTGCATCAAACTGCCGGCGTTGTGTTTGAAGGTGCGTGCTGCGTACTTTATCTGTTGATGAGCGTTTCTCATCGAGTAAAGTGCGTTTTGCATCTGTTTCTGCACGGGCTGCATCAAGCTTGTCTTTCAGTTGCTGTAATGCTTCTTCTTCTTTCTGGTGTTGCAATTGCGTGTATTGAATAGAATCTTCAATATTCTTTAACTGGCCTGTAGCGCGTTCGAGGAATTCTTTTAATGAAGCATCTTTTTCTTTTAAAAAATGCAGGCTTTGTGATGCAAGGTTTTTTTCATTTTCCCTTGTACGCAATTGCTGGACCAGTTCATTAAAATTATGCTGCTGTTCCTGAAGCGCTTTTTCCTGTTCCAGGAAATCAACGCGGTCTTTTTCCAATGCAGCTTCACCGGTTGCTATTTCAGCATCCAATTCATGCTTTTTATCTGTTTCTTCTTCCTGCTGTTTATTTAAATTTTTATATGTAAGATTGAAACCTTCCAAAGCAGCTTTCGCCAGCTCAATGGAAACCAGTTTATATTCTTTTTTTATTTCATGGTATTTCTCCGCCTTTTTTGCCTGGCTTTCTACAACTTTTAACTGGTTTTGAATTTCGAATAACAAGTCTTCAATCCTGTTTAAATCGCCTTCTGTTGCATCCAGTTTTTGTTTGGCTTCTTTTTTTCTTGTTTTATAAATAGTGATACCTGCAGCCTGTTCCAGCATGCGGCGGCGGCTGTTATCCTTATCACGAATAATATCATCCACCATACCCAGTTCAATAATTGCATAGCTGTCATTACTTACACCGGTATCAAGAAAGAGGTTATGAATATCTTTTAACCGGCAGGCCACATCGTTCAGGCGATATTCGCTTTCACCGTTTTTAAAAAAGCGGCGTGTTACCCTTACCTCATTAAATTCTGTGGGAAGAAGGTTTTTTGTATTCTCAAAAGTGAGGCTTACTTCAGCGAGGCCGCTTGCGGAACGGGTTTTGGAACCGTTAAAAACCAGCGCTTCCAGGTTTTCACTTCTAAGCTGTGAAATTTTCTGCTCACCGATAACCCAGCGGATAGAATCGATGATATTGCTTTTGCCGCAACCATTCGGCCCGATAATGCCCGTAATCCCTTCATCAAAATTCAGAATGGTTTTATCGGCAAAGCTTTTAAAACCTTTTATTTCAAGCTGCTTCAGTTTCATCTGTTCATTTTTATTTTTTAATTAGGCCAGATGCCCGCCTGACCGGACGGGCAGGGAACGCCCGGTAAACATTCCCTTGCGTGTCAAAATTTTACATGGGCGTTTCATACCTAAAAAATTTACTTACTAATAACGAATCGAAATAGAATATCCGTATATACAAAATGTGCCTGCGAACATAAGTATAATTACACAGGCCTAAATTCACACAATTTGCACTGTGGAGAAATGGTGGAAAGAAGGGAGATTGTAATTGCCTGATGAATGCCGCTGATTTAGGAGGAGATGATGAATAATCAATAATCAATACCCAACACTCATTTTAAATAAAACGCGGGGATTTACAAACGCCCAACCCTTACCTGTGAGGCCATTTGCTCGAATGAAAGCTTTGTATTTATGCGTCGTTTATCTGCCCATTGCGGATAAACAAACCGTATGGCCAGGGCAAATATGATGCTCACCGTGTACCAAATACTCGTATCCCAAAGATTGCTCACAAACATGGCGGCAATCATCATTATTAAATAACTTAAACCCGGCGCTGCCAATGCCATGTCCTGCCTGTCGAGCGCCAGCTTGTATAAACGGTATGCCCATTTTATAACAAACAATACAAATGCTATATAAAGCAAGGCAGCAATTAAACCGTATTCAACGGCGGCTTCAAGGTAAGTGTTGTGCATAATCCTGTCTTCCACCATAGCAGGCGCATACCTGGCCACAGCCGCAAT
>JAEWBD010000156.1 GCA_023391315.1 Bacteroidota bacterium
CGGTGATTGCGCATAACCCGCAGCATATCGGCTTTATTTTCTTCATAACGGGGGAAAGCACCTAAAACAGCTGCCATTTCTGCGGAGGTTTTGTAGGCAATCCCGGTCATTATTGCTGTAATGGCACCGGCAATATTGCGGGCTTTTTCACTGTCATAAGGAATGCCGCTTACCATAAGCATGGTTCCGAGATTGGCGAAACCAAGACCAAGTGTGCGGTAATCATAAGATAATTGTGCTACCTCTTTTGATGGAAACTGCGCCATTAATACAGAAATTTCCAATACGGTAGTCCACAGGCGGCAGGTATAAGCGAAGCCTTCCACATCAAAGATATTTTTCTCCGTATCAAAGAATTTCATCAGGTTGGCGCTTGCCAGGTTACATGCTGTATTATCTAAAAACATGTATTCTGAACAGGGGTTGGAAGCATTGATCCTTCCACCCTGCGGGCAGGTATGCCATTCGTTGATGGTAGTGTCATACTGGGTTCCGGGGTCTGCACAGCGCCAGGCTGCATAGTTTATCTGGTTCCATACTTCACGTGCGGGAATTTTTTTCATTGTTTTGCCATTAGTCCTGGCTTTTAATTCCCAATCGCCGTCTTCTTCCAGAATTTTGAAAAATTCATTCGGAATGCGAACAGAGTTATTAGAGTTTTGACCGGATACGGTTGCATAAGCTTCACCTTCATAACTGCTGTCGTAGCCAGCGGCAACCATGGCAGCTACTTTCTTTTCTTCATCTTTTTTCCAGTTGATGAACTGCATTATTTCCGGATGGTCCAGATCGAGGCAAACCATTTTAGCGGCGCGCCTGGTGGTACCGCCGCTTTTTATGGCGCCGGCTGAACGGTCGCCTATTTTCAAAAAACTCATTAAGCCGCTGGAAGTACCGCCGCCGCTTAATTTTTCTCCTTCACCACGAATTCTTGAAAAATTAGTACCAACACCAGAACCGTATTTAAAAATGCGGGCTTCACGAATCCACAAGTCCATGATGCCGCCATCGTTAACCAGGTCATCATCAACGCTTAAAATAAAACAGGCATGTGGCTGCGGCCTTTCGTAGGCGCTGGTTGATTTTTTCAGCTTACCGTCTTTTCCGTCCACGTAATAATGGCCCTGTGGCTTGCCGGTAATGCCATAGCTTTCGTGCAACCCTGTATTAAACCATTGAGGGCTATTGGGCACGCAGGCCTGGTTTAAAATGCTGTACACCAGTTCTTCGTAAAAAATTTGGGCGTCTTTTTCAGAATCGAAATAATTATTTCTTTCACCCCAAACCCGCCAGCAGTTTGCCAGGCGGTGTGCCACCTGCTTTGCAGAGGTTTCGCGGCCTGAAGTTCCGTCAGGCTGGGGCACGCCTGCTTTTCTGAAATATTTCTGAGCCAGGATATCGGTGGCAATCTGGCTCCATTGTTTGGGCACTTCCACATTGTTCATTTCAAACAAAACTTCACCCGTTGGGTTTTTAATAATGCTGGTGCGGTAATCGTACTCAAACATATCAAACGGGCTAACACCTTCTTTGGTAAAGCGGCGTTGAAACAGCAATGCTTTGTGGGTTTTTCCTGTTGCCATTGGTAATATTTTAAGCGTGATAAATTTATTTAAACTTGTCTAAGCAAAGGTTAGAGACAGACGACGAAAATATCTTTAACCTCCGAAAAATGAAACTATGAATATGCACATGTTGTGGAAAATGGATGTGGATTTTTTTAAAGCTCAACCGGGCATTATGTTTCACGCAAAAAGCCTGCATAGATAAATTTTTTGGACAAAAAATTGCTATTGCTTTTAACACTCATGGCTGTTTTTCGTATGAATATATAAATGAGGTGGGCGGTAAGCCATTGAAAACAATAGCAATGAAATTGCTAAGAATGCAAACTTTTTTGCATTTTTGCAAATAAGGTCTCACTTAAAAAGCCTGCATGAAGCACAAGTTGTACCAACAGATACAAGAACGAAAAGCAACCGGTAAAAAATCCTTTGCGGTACTTGTTGATCCCGACAAGGTCAATGAGGCAACTACCGAGCAGCTTGTATCATTAGCCCTGGATGCCAAAATTGATTATTTTTTTGTAGGCGGCAGCCTTGTTATTTCCAATAACCTTGATGAATGCATCAGGCAGATAAAAGTCTCCTGTTCTATACCGGTGGTTATTTTTCCCGGTTCGCATTCGCAGATCAGCCGCTATGCCGATGCACTTTTATATCTTTCCCTGATATCCGGGCGCAATCCTGAATTACTGATAGGGCAGCATGTAATAAGCGCCCCGGCCGTAAAGCAGAGCGGGCTTGAGGTAATGCCTACAGGTTATATGGTTGTTGATGGCGGTGCACCTACCACCGTTTCTTATATTTCCAATGCAACACCCTTGCCTTCAGATAAAGCCGAAATTGCCATGTGTACTGCCATGGCAGGAGAAATGCTGGGCATGAAACTTATTTTTATGGATGCCGGCAGCGGCGCCAAAAACCCGGTGCCTACTGCAATGATAGAAAAAGTATCGTCGCATATTGAAGCGCCCTTAATTATAGGCGGTGGTATTGATAATCCGGAAAGAGCTTACATGAATTGCAAGAGCGGCGCCGATATTATTGTAGTGGGGAATGCAATTGAAAAAGATGCTTCGCTGATAAAAGAATTAAGTGACGCCATACATTCTTCAGCGCCGGTAAAAGCATAAATTGCTGCCTGAAATAATTTGCCAGTGATAAATAAATCGGCCCGGTTTTTAAAACCGGGCCGATGTTTTAATATAGCCCATGCTTTTAAAAGCTCATCATTTCTTTAAACTTAACCGTTTGCCTGCGGCTGACTTCAATTTTTTCACCGCCTTTTAATTCTACCAATAAGCCGCCATTGAAGTAAGGTTCTATCTTTTCAATCCAGCGAAGGTTAATAATATGTTTGCGGTTGGCGCGGAAGAAAACACGGTCATCCAAACGTTCTTCGAGTGAATTAAGCGATTTTAAAATAAGTGGTTTATTGTTGCCAAAAAAGACCTTGGCATAGTTGCCCACACTTTCAAACAGCCGTATTTCGTTGAGTTTTACAAACCAGCAACGCTCGCCATCTTTTACAAAAACC
>JAEWBD010000205.1 GCA_023391315.1 Bacteroidota bacterium
GGCTAGGCAGAGGTCTGCAAAACCTTTTACAGCAGTTCGAATCTGCTCGGAACCTCTGAAACCCTCTCCTCAGCGGAGAGGGTTTTTTAATTAATAAACTGGTAATGAAATAATTCCAAATGAAATACTCGCAAACAATAGGCTGTATTCTCGTATTATTATTAGCAGGTGCTTGTTATTTACCCTGGAGTTTTATACCCGAAAGGAATATTTTGATTACAGGAATGCAGGCACCAGGTACCATGTATGGTAAGCCTGGCCTTATGCACATGGTGCTGGGCGTAGTACTTCTATTGTTTTTTATAATACCAAGAGTATGGGTAAAAAGGGCCAACGTTTTTATAGGTGCAATTAATCTTGCATGGAGCATACGCAACTTTATGCTGCTTTCAACCTGTTATATGGGTGAATGCCCTGAAAAAAAAATTGGCCTGTATGTAGAACTACTATTATGTATAGGAATTTTAATTATGACTTTTCTGCCTGAGCTTAAAAAGATTGAAAAAAAATAGTCCCGCTAATATTACATATATTAATATATACTCAATTTCTACCCTTTCACTTATTTTAATTAAGCCTGCTCTATACCTTTTATCCTCCCATCATCTTTAGTCAAATAATCCTATCCGGAGTTTCGCAGAATAGGTTTATTTGCAGGTTGAATTCATATTAAAATAATAAATATTTATTATTTTATTGTAATTACGCAAATAATATTATACAATTGTGAAATAAATTTTAATATTATTATATATTCTAATTTAAATTTAAAACGTTAACGATCTTAAATTACCAATGCTTGCTGTGTGGGAGAACTATTTTCTCTAACTCAAATTATAAACTGTTATGACTAAACGGATCACTTCTTCCATTTCATTTCTGCTTATTAGTATGGCTGCTTTCAGCCAGGAAGACTCAGCAAAAACATCTCCCTGGCCTACAATTACAGGTTCAGTAGATGTTTATTATCGCTACAATTTCGCCAATGCCAAAGATGCCGGAACCGGTGAAAAATACACCAACAACTACACGGCATTTAGCAATTCCCAGAATTCATTTGAATTAGGTATGGCAAGCCTGCGGGCCGATCATAGTTTTGGCAAAGCCAGTGCAACCATTGATTTAGGCTTTGGCAGAAGGGCTGAAGAATTTTCCTATGCTAACCCGGATCATTCAACACTTTTTGCTGTAAAGCAGGCATTTTTAAGTTATGCGGTTTCCGACAGGTTTAAGTTAACAATGGGCAAATGGGCTACCCACATCGGTTATGAACTTACAGATGCTTACCTCAACCGCAACTACAGTATGGATTATATGTTTTCTTATGGTCCCTTTTCACATACCGGTTTGAAAGCAGATATCGGGTTAGGCAAAAAAAGCAACCTTATGCTTGGTGTGGCCAATACCACAGATTATGTTTCTCAAAATAACTCACGCTTTTTCGGCCTGGCGCAATTCAGTACTGCCACGGCTGATGATAAATTAAGCGCTTATATTAATTACCAGGGAAGTTATGGCGGCAGTTATGGCTTAACGCAATTTGATTTAGTACTTATAGGAACTGTTTCAGATAAGTTCAGCATTGGTTATAACGGAACGGTTCAATCTGTGAAGCCAGACGGCGGCAGTTCCGATAGCTGGTGGGGTTCTGCATTATATTTTAATGTAGATCCGTCAAGCACCTTTGGAATAACACTTCGTGGCGAATACTTCGATAACAAAAAAGCTGTTGTGGCAGCACCCGGCACGAGTATTTTCGACATCACCCTGTCGCCTAATATAAAAATTGGCAACCTTACAATAATTCCTGAACTGAGGTTTGAAAGTGCCAAGGACGAAGTATTCTTTAAAAACAATGGCGATCCTACAAAATCAACATTTACAGGCATTCTTGCAGCAACTTATCATTTCTAATTTTTTAATCAAAACTAAAATCTGTTATGAAAAGTAAACCAGTTCCGTTCATCCTGTTGGGCATCTTTGCTGTTTGGGGAATTTTTGTTCCGCTCGTTGCGGACTACAGTTTTGATGGCTACAATTTTGGAGACATTGCTTGGATACTTGTATCTACTGCCTTTGTTTTATTAATGACGCCCGGGCTTTCATTTTTTTATGGTGGAATGGTTGGCAAAAAGAACGTTATCTCTACCATGTTTCAAAGCTTTATTGCTACGGGCCTTATAAGCATTTTGTGGCTGGTTATTGGTTTTGGCCTTGCCTTTGGGCCTTCTATTGGCAGCGTTATAGGCAACCCGTCGGAATTTCTTATGATGAAAGGAATAAACGGACATGCGCCCTGGGGCGGTGCACCAACTATTCCCATTTTATTGTTTGCATTATTCCAAATGAAGTTTGCCGTAATTACCCCGGCATTGGTTGTAGGGGCCACTGCTGAAAGAATCCGCTTTATGTCGTATGTGATTTTTATGGTTTTATTCAGCCTTTTTATTTATGCTCCGCTTGCACACTGGACCTGGAACCCCGATGGGCTGCTATTTAAAATGGGCGTACTGGATTTTGCAGGCGGTACCGTTGTACATATTTCTGCCGGTTGCGCCGCCCTGGCAGGTTCCATTGTTTTAAAAAGACGTAAAGTGGCTATAACCGGCGAGCATGTTAAACCTGCACGGATTCCCTATGTTTTATTGGGCACAGGCTTGCTTTGGTTTGGATGGTTTGGCTTTAATGCCGGTTCCGCTGTTGCGGCCAGCAGCCTTTCTGTTGATGCATTTGCCAACACTAATACTGCCGCAGCCGCTGCAGGTCTTGGCTGGATATTCTTTGATATGTTGAAAGGCAAAAAAGCATCTGCATTGGGCTTTTGCATTGGCGCAGTAGTTGGCCTCGTTGCCATTACACCGGCAGCTGGTTTTGTTGGTTTGCCGCAAAGCATTTTTATAGGATTTATCGCAGCTATCTGTTCCAACATCGCTGTTTTCTGGAAAGGCAAAACAACCATTGATGATACATTGGACGTTTTCCCTTGTCATGGTATTGGCGGCATTGTGGGCATGATATTAACCGGCGTATTCGCCAGCAAAGCCATTAACCCCGCCGGGGCCGATGGACTGCTTTATGGCGGCACAAGTTTTTTTGCTCACCAGGGTTTAGGTTGTTTTATTGTGGTGGTATTTGCC
>JAEWBD010000321.1 GCA_023391315.1 Bacteroidota bacterium
AGAATAAGCATTTCACAATGGGCTTTGCTGCCCAGGCATGCTATGTGGCTGCACAAACCGCTGTTTTCAGCTACCTCATAAATTTTGTTACCGATCATGATATGCATCCCCGTTTTGATGTGGAATATGCGCCTTACTTTTTATCGCTTGGCTTTTTATTATTTATGATCGGGCGTTTTTCGGGCAGCTCTATGATGAGATTTTTTAAGCCTGCAAAAATGCTTGCGCTGTATTCACTCGCGGTTTGCATTCTTTTACCCATAGTATCAGTTGAGTTGGGTTGGGTTTCACTGATTGCGCTTTACGGTGTTTTCTTTTTTATGTCCATTATGTTTCCCACAATTTTTGCATTAGCAATTAAATCGCTTGGACATAATACTAAGGAAGCTGCATCTTTCCTGGTAATGGCAGTTGCGGGTGGAGCAGTGTTTCCGCCCATAATGGGTGCTGTAGCTGATAATTATGGTATGGCAACGGGTTTTCTTGTACCAATACCTTTATTTCTATTCATATTATACTATGCACTGAAAGGACATAAAGTGTTGGCATGATTGAATGAAATCAGAATAAAACTTAAGATGATAACGTGTAAATTATCAGATTAACTAAAATTTACAGAGACTCATTTATTGATACGGGAAATCTTTAGTATCAGCAGTAACTTATTCAGGAGATATCTCCTTGCGCCAGGATGAGGTTTCAAAGCCGTTATATTTAACAATCACCCGCTTTGTTGGTAGCATAAAACATAAATAATATCACTATAATGAAATTAATCTTTTTATGCATATCGTTATGCGCTGCAATATGTTTGTTTGCACAAAAAACGATCACAACAGCTGATGAATTAAAACAATTGTATAACGTAGGCGATTTACCTGCATATCGCTCAAACACTTACTCGGCCCAGGTTTCAACGTATGATACCACCGGTGGTAACAACGATGGTTTTGGCGGACAGTATTCATTCATCAGAAGGAATGCCGACAGCAGCCTTGTTATTTTTGATGTAAAAGGAACGGGTGTTGTCAATCGTATCTGGACGCCAACGCCCACTACAGATACACTTGATTTTTATATTGATGATGCAAAGCAGCCGGTATTGTCTATTAATTATATGGATCTTTTCTCCGGCAAGGTTTACCCGTTTGTGCAGCCGCTTTGCGGCAACCAGGTTGGAGGTTATTATTGCTACTTCCCCGTACTTTTTCAGAAACATTGTGTAATCGTTAGCAGGGGTAAGAAAATGATGTTTCATCAAATTGGTTACAGGTTGTATAACAAAGGAACTGTGGTTCAGCCCTTCACAACAAATATTGACAGCGGTATAAAAGATGCATTGAATGCAATAAGCAGTTTATGGAAGGGCAACGAAGTGAATAAAGCAAAAGCAATTGCCGCAAACAATGCCGGTACAAAAATTACTGATACATCTTTTTCTATTAAACCGGGTGATACAAGGCAGGTATTTACATTGAATGCCGGCGGCAGGATTACGGGTATTGAAATCAGCCCGTCCAGCAGTTTTGCATCGTTGTACAAAAATATTATCATGCGTGTGTTTTGGGATGATGAAAAATTGCCGGCCATTGATTGCCCTGTTGCAGATTTCTTTGGCTTTGCATTTGGAAAACCTTCTATGCAAAGCTTGCTGGCAGGTTCAGAAAATAATATTTGTTACAGTTTTATTCCAATGCCCTTTGATAAAAAGGCGCGTATTGAATTCAGTTATGTGAATGCAAAAGACAGTGCGTTGGCAAGCGTTGACCTGCATGCAAAAATTTATTACACACTTCAGCAGCGGGATGCAGGTAAAGAAGGAAAATTTTATGCATATCGAAACAGTGAAGAAACAAAAGACGGGCAGCCGCATGTTTTTCTTGATATAAAGGGCAAAGGACATTATGTGGGTTCTGTATTGCAGGCACAAGGGCTGCATACAGGCATGACAATTTTTTTTGAAGGTGATGATTCAACGATTATTGATAATGAAATGCGTTTTCATGGCACCGGCTCGGAAGATTATTTTAACGGCGGCTGGTATGCTTTGTTAAACCGTTGGGATTCAAAAATGAGTTTGCCATTGCATGGCGCTTTGGATTATTCACTTGCTTTTGCAAGAACGGGGGGCTACAGGTTTTATCTCTCTGATAAAATGTCGTTTGAAAAAAATATTTATCAAAGTATAGAACATGGTGGTGAACATAATGCGATACCTGGATTATATACCTCTGTAAGTTATTTCTATTGCGACAGGCCGCTGCAGTTATCATCATCCAATACGAACGAAAATACAAAGGTTTACATACCAGATACTATCAATATCTATCCACAGTTTTCCGGTATTGAAATTGGTTCTGATATGAATATTAAAGCTGTATGGGATAAAAATGATATAGGGCAAAGCTTTGATATAACCGCCCCGGATAAAGGGATGTTGAAAGTAAACCTGGGTGATATACCTGCGGGCCATTACAAACTTTTTATTTCTTATGTAAAGCAACCGGGCGGCTGCGATTTTTCTGTATGGCAAAGACAAACTCAAATATCAGGATGGGTGTCATCCGGTGCCCCAGAAAAACAGGCGGCGTTTGAATATACAGGTGATATTCCTGTAACCGAATTAAATAATTCAGCTACCATTCAGTTTAAAACAACAGATAAGGCTAATAGATTTTTGTGGGTTAAAATGATGCTGGTAAAGAAAAAATAATTCTGTTTTCGTAATAACATTCACAATGCCAGGTGCTACTAATTTAATTTTCAAAAAAAGTCTGAAAAAGTTTGCTTAAACGATTAAATAAATATATGTTTGAGGCACAGATTTGCTTAAACGATTAAACAGCCATTTTCCATGAATTTTTTTATCCATTAATTATTTAACAAGATGCTTGCCTGATAATTACACGCTTTCCTTCGGCGGATTAATGGTTTTAAAAGATAGCTGTGATTCTCTGCAAATGGTTTAAGGCCTGCTCAAATATGCACAGTCAATAACTGTACACTAGTTCTTTCGCTTATCATTTCATATTTCTTCAAAACAAAAAACAACGCTATGGGTTCTCTTTTAAAAATGCCACCAATGTTGCTGCGATGCTTATTGCACTTCAGGACGGCCATGAAAAAAACATTTTTTATTGCAGTTTCTCTTACCTGTTTTCAGTCTTTTCTTTTTGCGCAACAATCTGCCATTACAGGAAAAGTAACAGATGAAAATGCTGCTCCCCTGGCCGGGGCTACTGTTAAAGTATCCGGCAGCAACACCGCCGTGGCTACAAATGCTGATGGCACTTTTTCTATCAGTGCATCCAAAGGCCAAACGCTGGAAATAACTTATGTGGGCAAGGTGGATGAACAAGTGGTAATTGGCGATAATCATTCTCTCAATATCACATTAAAAGATGCAGACGCTGGTTTGAATGATGTGGTTGTTGTAGGATATGGTACACAGGCAAAAAAAGATTTGACCGGTTCTATAGGTGTAATATCACAATCAAAAATGGAGAACCAGGCAACCGTAGGTATCGGGCAAAATCTCCAGGGCAAACTGGCCGGTGTTCAGATAATTCAAAATAATGGAACGCCTTATAGCGGCACTCAAATCAGAATAAGGGGAACGGGTTCTTTTGGAGCATCCAGTAATCCGCTTATAGTAATTGATGGTATGATCACCAATGATGGATTAGCAAATCTTAACCCGAATGATGTAGAGAACATAACGGTTCTTAAGGATGCTGCTTCCGCTGCGATATATGGTTCAAGAGGGGCTAACGGCGTTGTAATTGTAACAACCAAGAAAGGCAACTTTGAGGCACCGATGAAAGTTAATTTCTCCGCTTATGCAGGAGTGGATCAGGTTCGTTATAAAATACCAACATTAACTGCAAAGCAATATGCCGTTCAGGTAAATGATTATTATGGAGCTGCAAATTTGCCTCAGCCTTTTACACAGGAAGAAATTAGTTCGTACGGGAAAGGCACTAACTGGGTTGATGAAATAACACAATCAGGCTTTAAGCAAGATTACTCTTTATCGATTTATGGAGGCACCAAAAATAATGCATATGCAATAGCTGCAGATTATTTTGATGGCCAGGGCGTAATTAAGAATACAAATTTTAAGCGTGGTAATATTAAGATAAGTGATGATAACCGTATCCTGCCCAATTTAAAATTAGGCATAAGCCTGAATATCAATTATGGTGTATCGAACAATACAGACTGGGGCCAGGCAATTGACCGCGCCTTGATATTTCCGCCTACAGAACCAGTTTATGACGCAAATGGAGATTATAGCGCCGCCATACATAATGGAGAGCCCGTAACCATGCTCAACCCCTTAATAGCAGTAAACCTTTGGAAGTACAAGCAAACATGGAAAAAATTATTGGGAACAGCTTATTTGGAATGGGATATTATTAAAGACCTGAAATTTAAAACTTCGCTTAATGCAGAATATTATGGATGGAATCAGGACCACTTTATTCCTTCTTACACCTTCGGCCCTGCAGGATTAATAGGCGACCATCCGATTGCAGAGCTTTATGTAGATCAGAATGAAAATGTTAACTATGAAATTGATAATATCCTTACTTATACCAAACGCATAAACCAGGATCATAATTTAACAGTTATGGCTGGTTATACATTTCAGCAAACAAATGGATCTAATTTAAATGCATCAAGAAATGACTTTTTAAACAATGATCCAAACATGCAGGTAATAGATGCCGGTAACAGTAACATTAGTAATGGCGGCAATAAATATGCATGGGCCATTCAGTCTTATCTTGGCCGTATAAACTATGCCTATAAGGACAAATATTTACTGAGCAGCAGTTTAAGAATTGACCAGACATCACGTATCGCCTCAACGCACAGAACAGGTGTGTTTCCGGGGGCATCGGCCGGTTGGGTTATTTCAAAAGAAAAATTTTTTGAAAATGTATCTGCTGTCAATAATTTGAAACTTCGTGCAAGCTGGGGTATTTTAGGTAACCAGGATATTGGAACATATCCATATCAAACCACACTTAATTCTACCGGGTTGTATTATCCATTTGGTGCAGGCGGCGACGGCACCACATATACCGGTGTTGGACCAACCAGCCTGGGCAACCCTAATATCCGCTGGGAGAAAACATCAACTTACGGTGCGGGATTAGAAGCTTCTTTTTTGAATAACAGGTTATCTTTTATAGCAGATTATTATAAAAGAAATACTTCTGACATTCTTGTTCAAATTCCTTTGCTTGCAACTTCCGGCGTTAATAATGCACCTTACCAGAATGCCGGCAGCGTATCAAACACAGGTATTGAATTAACATTAGGTTATTCCGATCAGATCGGTAAATCTTTTAAATATGATGTTAGCGTTAACTGGACGCATAATAAAAATATTGTTACAAAAGTTCCGTCGCCTATAGTGAATTCTTTTAGTCAAACTACAGTAGGCAATTCCATAAATGAATGGTATGGCTATGTGCAGCAGGGCATTTTTCAAACACAGGAAGAAATTGATAAAGCGCCAACGCAACCAAATGCTGCACCCGGCGATATAAGGTTTAAGGACTTAAATAATGATGGTTTAATTAATTCTGATGACAGAACATTTATAGGATTGGCAGTAGCGCCTAACACCTATGGCGGCAGTATTTCCATGTCTTACAAAGGCTTTGATTTGGTTACAAGTTTTTACGGGCAAACCGGAGCGCTGAGAAGTATAGATCAGGTTGGTTTTGCAATAACAAGAGGCGGCGAGCAAACTTCTGCATGGATGTATAATCAAAGATGGACAGGTGAAGGAACAAGCAATTATGTGCCAAGAGTTGTAGCAGGCGACCCGAACGATAATTATCGCCGGTCTACTTTCTGGTTAAGATCATCTGATTTTTTCAGGCTTCAAAATGTGCAGATTGGATACGACTTTACCGGTTTATTAGGCAATAAGGCTGCTACCACAATACATAAACTGCGCTTTTATGTGGCAGCGCAAAACCTTTTCTGTATTAATTCTTATCCGGGATGGGATCCTGAACAAAGTATTAACGGTGGATATCCAATGCCCAGGTCTTTTTATGGCGGTATTAATGTGCAATTCTAAACAGAGTAAACTAATCATCATGAAAAAAGTAATCTTCTTTTCAATATCTCTTTTAACATTCGCTGCTTGCAATAAGCAATTAGATAAAATGCCATATGGTGTTGTATCAACCGATAATTTTTATAAAACCGCTGATGATGCTCAAATGGCAGTAACCGCAGCGTATAAATCCTTCCAGTTATTAGATGGACAAAATGGCTGGAACACCCAGGCTGGTTATACACCGATGGGCGATATAACAGGTCCCGATGTGCAGGCGCACCCGGATCTCGTTGTTTATTATCAAATACAGCAATCCATTATTTCAGCAAGTTCAGACCAGATGGAGATGTTATACCAGCGTTGCTATAAAGCCCTTTTGCTGGTTAATGAAGCTATAGAAAAAATACCGGCGATTGAAATGGATGAAACATTAAAATCCAGGTACATGGGTGAACTATATTTCATAAGAGGCTTTTGGTTGTTTCGTTTAGGATATATGTTTGGTACAGCACCCCTCGTTGCAGCTCCATTAGGTATTTCAGAATTAAATGTTCCGAATTCTGTTAGAACAGCTGAATTTGATAACAGCAAAAATGTAAATAATTATACAGTTACCAAGAGCGATTTGTTTGATCAGGCTGAGGCTGATTTTAAATTGGCGCTGCAATCATCTATAGCAGACAGGAATACAGGCGATTTAATGGGAAGGGCGGATAAAGGTGCAGTGAAAGCCTATCTCGCACAAATATATTTATATGAACATAAATGGAACGATGCTAAGGTTTTGCTGGAAGATATCATGTCTTATGGTTATGCATTGCTCCCTGATTATAATGATATATTTAACGGCACACACGATAATAGCAGTGAGGCGGTTTTCGAAGTTCAGTACACAGCATTAAATCAAAAAGGCACAGATAATTTTGGTACAGTGCTTAATGCGCCAAACGGAGAAGGATACGTTGCCGGCGGTGGCTGGGGATGGACACGCCCTACACAAGACCTGGAATGGGAATATGAACAAGGCGATCCACGCTTAACAGCCTCTATTTTTCGTAAAGGTAAAGACGATTTTTTCGGCCAGGTTTTTATGGATAAAGTAAACGGAACGGGCCTCGGCATCAGGAAATGGTGCATTGGTAATCCTCCCAATAATAATGGTGTTACAGTTGACCAGGTTAGCTGGAATAATTCAAGTAACTACACTTTGGTTAGGTATGCTGAAGTATTGTTGTGGTATGCTGAAGTAATGAATGAATTAGGCGATCGTGCAAAAGCAGCGGAATATGTAAACAAGGTAAGAGCCCGTACCGGTACAACAACAGACCCCAATACTGTTAATCAAAACAATATAAAACAATTAGCACCGATATCATCCGCATTAAGCTATGAAGATATGTTTTGGGCAATTGTCCACGAGCGCAGGGTTGAGTTTGCCTTTGAAGGAAAATTTGGCTGGGATTTAAGAAGGTGGGGCATTGCGAGTGAATACCTTACTGATCCCAAGAGATGGCAAAACCAGGTAACACCGGGATATTTTAAATATAAAATTGGAAAGGATGAAGTTTTCCCGATACCACAAATTGAAATTGACAGATCTGGTGGTGTTTTAAAACAGAATCCTGGTTATTAGTAATAACAATAAGTTTCAATGCCAAAGCGCGGGAACATTATTACTAACGAGAAAATAATAGACAGCTTTAAGTTAAGCTTAAGATCGTTCAGTATAAATACAAGCTCTCAACTCTAAACTGCTTAAAAACAGGCAGTATTGAGAATGGTTTTTTGCAGGATTTTTTTCAGACACTTGGTTTTTACAAGGAGCAACCTTCTGGTTGCTCCTTTCCCTGCAAAAAAGCATTTGCTTAATCCGTTTAATTGGAAGGAGAAGATAATTAACTAGTGGAAATTGATTGGTAAAAAAGAAGCAAGTTCGATTGATGATTGCTTTAACATGCCAAATATCTCCATATAAAAAATTAGGTATGAAACGAACCTTTTTATTCATCTGTTTTTTTTCCATTGCAGCCATTGCATTTTCGCAACCTGTTGATCCATCGCATCACGTTCCTGGAAATAAAAACCTGCCTGCGTCATGGAAAACTTCTTTATATAACAATCAGAAAAAGGTTTTTAAAGGTGATGAATTGCTTACCATCGGTATGCCCTGCGGTGGTATTGCAGCAGGCCAGTTATATGTAAGAGGGGATGGAACATTAGCTAACTGGTGGATATATAATAATGCTTACAATACGGGCTATGGTATTGACTCACTTACGCATTTTAATACGGCGCTTGGCCCATGGACGGTTTGTTATAAAACATTTGAGCCTAAAAGTTATGTTGACCAGGGCTTTAATATAAAAATTAAGCAAGACGGCAAAACAACAAGTGCTAACCTGGATAAAAAAGATTTTGATGATATATCGTTTGTGGGTGAATATCCAATAGCAACCATCAACTATAATTCAACAACAAAAAAATTACCGGTTACTGTTTCATCAGAAGTGTATTCACCATTCATTCCTATGAATGCTAAAGAATCTGCAACTCCAGGAACCATTTTGAAATATACGGTTAAGAATACATCTTCAAAGCCAATGCAGGTAAGCCTTTCAGGCTGGCTGCAAAATTTTGTTTGTTTGGATATAGCTGCTGAAATACGCGCCGACAGGCAAAATAAGATCATTAAAAATAATGGTCTTACATCCCTGGTAATGAGCCTTACACCGCAAACGGGAAACATTGTTGAAAGGCAACCAGCCATCAGAATTTTTGATGACTTTGAAAGTGGGTATCAGCAATGGAAAGTTACCGGCCATGCTTTTGGCAATGCGCCTGCAACAGGAAGTTTTGGCGGAGATCAAAGCCGGCTTGCAGGATTTACCGGCAAAGGCGTGATAAATTCTTTTTTGAATGGCGATTCTTCAACCGGTAAAATGGTTTCAGGCGATTTTGTTATAAAAGATGATTATATCATATTTAGATTAGGTGGTGGCAGGCATCCGCAAACAACTTGCCTCAACCTTGTTGTTGATGGTAATATCGTTCGTAATGCAACAGGATCAAATACTGAAACACTCGAGCAAAAATATTGGGATGTAAAAGACCTGAAAGGGAAGAAGGCGCGTTTCGAAATTGTTGATGCAGCTAAAGGCGGCTGGGGCCATATTAATCTGGATGATATTGGTTTTAGCGATATGCCTGTTGTAAAAGAAAAATATTATCCTGAATATCATCCACATTTTGGAAATGCATCATTAAGCATTTTGTCAAACAATGCTTTTGCCGATGCAGATTATAAAGGCGTTGGTGATAATGCTAATACGGCTTCGGCATCAGCGCCAGCTATGGAAAAATTAACAGGCAGCGTTGGTGAATTATTTGATTTGAAGCCTGGTGAAACAAAGGAAATTACTTTCCTGCTAACATGGTATTTTCCTAACCGGCCTTCTTATTATTATGGCAGCGATGTAACCGATGTTATCGGGAACGATTGGAATACCGCATTGCCAACAGATGGCGCAACCATCATCGGCAATATGTATAGCAACTGGTTTAATAATTCGGAAGATGTGGCTTTGTATCTTCAGAAAAATTATGACCGCCTCTCTAAGTTAACGCATCTTTTTCATGATACTTATTATAACAACACAACCGTTCCTTACTGGCTTAACCAACGTTTGCTGATGCCGCTTTCTACGTTGGCAACTGAAACCTGTCAATGGTGGGCAAATGATAAATTCTGGGCATGGGAAGGTGTGGGTTCCTGTGTTGGAACTTGCACGCATGTTTGGAATTATGAACAGGCTTTGGCGCATTTCTTTCCGGAACTTGAACGCAACATTAGAGAACGTACAGATTTTGGAACATCTTTTCAAAAAGATGGCAGCGTGCTGGCCCGTAATGGCTGGGGCGGTGTATTGATTGATGGCCATGCGGGTTCAATTTTAAAAGCGTATCGAGAATACCTTAATTCAAAAAATGATATCTTCTTGCACCGTAACTGGGACAGGATAAAACGTGCAACAGAATTTATAATTAGCGAAGACGGCAATGAAGATGGCCTGATTGAAAAAGTACAAGCCAACACTTATGATATTGCTTTTTATGGCGCAAATACCTATGTGGGATCATTATATCTTGCTGCATTAAAAGCAGCCTCCGCAATGGCTTCCATTATGAATGATACGGCATTTGCGCAGCGTTGTTCCTCAATAGCGCAGGTTGGCGAAAATAACACGGTAAAAAGATTATGGAACGGTGAATATTTTGTGCAGGATGTTGATTTAAAAGAACATCCCGAATACCAGTATAAAGACGGCTGCTTGAGCGACCAGTTGTTTGGGCAAACATGGAATCATTTAAATAATCTCGGTTATATCTATCCAAAAGATAAAGTGAAACAAACTTTGCAATCAATCTGGAAATATAATTGGGCGCCGGATGTTGCGGCACAGAATAAAATTCATCCGCCGGAAAGAACGTATGCAAGTTTTGGCGAACCGGGCTTGCTTGTTTGCACCTGGCCAAAAAGTGAACACATGGGTGAGAAAGGTGTGCGTTACCGCGATGAAGTTTGGACAGGCCAGGAATACCAGGTTGCCACCAGCATGATATACAATGACATGATCGACGAAGCCTTATCCATTGTAAAAGCCGTTGATGAAAGATACAGTCCGGAAAAGCATAACCCGTGGAATGAAATTGAATGTGGCGATCACTATGCCAGGGCGATGGCTTCATGGGGTGTAATGCTGGCCCTGCAAGATTATTATTACAACGGGCCTGAAGGTATTATCAGTTTTAATCCTAAAATGCAGTCATCACATTTTGAAGGATTTTTTACAACGGCTGAAGCCTGGGGAAATATTAAACAGGATATACAAAACAACCAGCAAAAAAATTCAATAGTTGTGAAGTATGGCGATCTTACATTACAACAAATAAAATTGCATTGCGATAAAAAACCTGCGGCAATAAAAATGCTCGTTAATAATAAGCCCGTTAAAAACAGTTTTTCATACGATGATAATATGGCTGCTGTGATTTTTGATCATATTTCACTGCAGGCTAATGATAATGTTGATATATTGATCGCTTATTAAAAGACATTATTGGCTGTAAATATTTGCTTATGAATAAAGCTTATGTTATTGGTGTTGATTACGGAACAGATTCTGTGCGTACGATTATTGTAGATGCAGGCAACGGCGCTGAAGTTGCATCATCAACATTTGAATACCCGCGATGGAAAAAACAGTTGTATTGTAATGCAGCAATCAATGAATTCCGTCAACATCCCCTGGATTATATAGAGGGCTTGGAATTTACAATAAAAGAGTGCCTGCAAAAAGCAGGTGATGATATTCGCAATAACATCAAAGCAGTTTCAATTGACACTACAGGTTCTTCCCCCGTTGCCGTAGATGAAACAGGAACGCCATTGGCATTGCATGAAGGTTTTGCGCATGATGCCGATGCTATGTTTGTTTTATGGAAAGACCATTCCGCTGCGCGGGAAGCGGCAGAAATAAATCAGCATGCAAAAAACTTCAGCATTAATTATCTGAAATATGTTGGCGGTGTTTATTCATCAGAATGGTATTGGAGTAAATTGTTGCATGTGCTGCGTGTGAATAAAAAAGTAAAAGATGCCTGTTATAGTTGGGTGGAGCATGCTGACTGGATGCCCTTTTTATTAACAGGTGGCAAGCATATCAGCGAAATGAAACGTGGCGTTTGCACGGCTGGTCATAAAGGTTTGTGGGCAGAAGAATGGGATGGGTTCCCGCCTGAAGAATTTTTTATTTCACTGGATCCTTTATTGACCGGTTATGTTTCCAAACTTCCTTCAACAACCTATACCGCTGATAAACCTGCCGGGAATTTATCACAGGAATGGGCTGATACATTGGGATTATCAACCAGCATTATCGTTGGTATTGGTGCGATGGATGCACACATGGGCGCAGTTGGCGGGCAGATTGAACCTTATTATTTAAGTAAAGTAATGGGCACATCCACCTGCGATATGTTGGTAGCACCAGTTGAAGATATGCAGGGCAAATATGTGCAGGGCATTTGTGGTTTGGTAAATGGTTCTGTTATTCCGGGTATGATTGGCATGGAAGCAGGTCAATCTGCATTTGGCGATGTATATGCC
>JAEWBD010000329.1 GCA_023391315.1 Bacteroidota bacterium
ATCTTTCTTTCTTTGCGTACCATAACCAACTACTATTACCTGGTCCAGCTGGTTATTGTTGAGTGCTAACTGAAGATTAATAGCATTCTGATTACCCACAGCAATTGTTTGAGGTAAATAACCAAGAGAAGAGATAATAAGAGAATCTGCATTATTAACCTGTAAACTAAAATTACCCTGCACATCACTTACTGTGCCATGCGTGCTTCCTTTTATAGTTATAGAAGCATTAGGAACAGGTTGCCCGGTGGATGCATCCGTTAATTTACCACTGATTGATCTTTGTTGTGCAAAACATGGTATCGTTGCCATCAGAGCCATTAGTGTAACAACACCAGGCAATATGCGACGAAGCAGTCTTTTAAAATAAAAAAAGTGCATAGCAGCAATCATGATTTAATGTTTAAAAAATATTTGAAAATTGGTTTGTTATGGCAACATAATCCCAGCCCGGTTAACAGGCTTAGAATAAGCACCAGTTAAAGTATTCGCAGACAGACAAGACAACCTTATTCTCAAAAACAGATACCTTCTTCCATTTTTGTAATTTGATAAAACGAAACTATAAATTGTAAAATGTATAACTATCCTGCACTGTACTGATTCAAAAGAGTTGAATGCATGATACACTTAATGTATCAGGAAAAAAGTATCATAACACACAGCATGTTTTATACAGATAAAAAGCAGCAGTATAGCAACATGAATTATTAATTAAAACATGCTGAACTTTTCCATAGCCGTATATGTAAACGGAACGGTAATAAAAATGCCACTTTTACCAACCCTTGTTGAACCTTTTATTTCAACCAGCGCTTCTCTTGAAAGAAAAGTGCCCAAGGCATTTTTAAAAACATTTTTCATATCAACATTCATGGATGATGGAATAATAAATTCACTGCGTTTGGCTATATGCATGAGCGTATCCAGGATATATCTTCCCATGTAATTATGATTGATATAAATATCACAGTTCACATTGCGCAGCTCAACGCCAAAATTGTTTGGATTGAAGTAAACAAGCTCAAGGCTTATTTTACTATTGACAAGCCCAATGCTGTCAACCTTTAAATTTTGCATGCCGCGGTATTCAAAAGACTGAGGTTTATTACATGCAGTAATTAAAATGACAAGTACGCAGGAAAAAAGGAAAAATCGCATAATCAAAAATGCGATGCGGCGAACTAAGCAGCAAATTCTGTTTGAGAAAAATATTGTAAAAAAGAAAAGCTTGTGTTTTTATTATTATACGGCTATTGCAAATAACTTATTTTTACATGGCTTAATATTGTATATATGCGTTTAATTCTGTTATTGGCTGCAATAGTTTTCTCAACTGCATCAATGGCGCAGGTGCCGGTATTCAGTTCTAATAATTTTATGCAACGGCCATTGTTTAACCGTACAATTAATATTAACGACAGTGGCTTTAATAATAAAAAATGGTTTTTCACAAAATACAGTGGCATTTCAACAAGCTTTAGTTTTTTCAAAGGTGGAAATGCAACTGTTATTGCTGCCCCGGTTGGCATACAATTAAACCGCAGGTTAAATGATAATTTATTTGCCTTTGCAGGGGTAAATGCTGCACCGGCGTATATTAATTTTCATCAGGCATTTTTTAACAGCAACATCAAAGGCATACAAAACAAATATTCATTCAATCAACATAACCTTGGATTATATTCAAGAGCTGAAGTAGGATTGATGTATGTAAACGATGCAAAAACCTTTTCCATTTCCGGCAGCTTTGGTATTGAAACCAATAATTACCCATATCCTTATTATCAATCAAACAATACAAGGCCACAGGGCCAGATAGTTCACCCAAACAGGTAGTTATTATTGTATAATTTTTGTATAATTACAAATAGGCACTGTTTTATAAATCTAAAAGCGCTAAAAATAATTTGTAAAAAAAGTTGTGCGCATCAAAAGTAAATAGCCAATACCTGGAATAATTAAAGCCTGTTGCGTTGAATACTTTCACTCATCATTGCATAAATATTTTTTAATGCAGGATATACTTCAAGCAAGGCAAGATGCTTTTGAATAGTGGCATTATCGCCGCGTGCAGCCGGGCCTGTTTGCATAGCAGCAGGATCATAATAATGCAAACGTTTTACTGTTTCTTCAATTAAGGGAAGCAGCAGTTGAAAATCGATGTTATTTTTATCACAATAACCCTTTGTAAGCGCAAATAAATGATTGGTAAAGTTGGAAGAAATGATTGCCGAAAGATGATAACGCAACCGCACTTCATCATCAGCCTGCATTACTGTTTTCGCAAAAGATGAAGCAAAGACTTGAATAGCATTTTTTGTGTGCTCATTATTCCCGTCAAATAAAAAAGGGATTTCAGGTTCGTAGTTTAATTCCTTTCGTAAAGATTGCAAAGGATATAATACACCATAATTTTCTGAAGTATTTTTCAACACATTCACAGAAACGCTGCCGCATGTATGCACGACTATTTTTTGCGCCGCACTTAGTTGCGCGCTTACTTCAGCTACAGCCTCATCTTTTACCGCAATAACAAACAAGTCGCTCTCTTTATTAATATTTTCCAGGCTGAAACAAGGCTTCGCATTTAATGAGGATGCAAGATTATTTACAGCATCCATATTACGTCCGGCCACTTCATTTATTAAATGATTATTTTCTTTAAAAATTTTACTTAATACTGTGGCAACATTGCCGGACCCTATAATACTTACTATCATATTATTGATGAATTAATGCTTTGTCATGACCTCTTCTAAAAAAACAAATATCAAAATTCAGTTGTTAAAAATTATCGAAGTAATTTAGCGCAACCAATATCGTATGAAACGCCCATGTAAAATTTTAGCACATAGGAATTTTTTTTTGGCGTTACATCTGATTAAAAAATAAAAACTAAACAGATGAAACCTGTAAAAATCGCCCTGCTTTTTTTCAGCATATTCTTTTTTCATTTTAAATCCTCTGCACAAAGGCCGCATCTCAATATTTACGGGCATGTATTATATGCT
>JAEWBD010000354.1 GCA_023391315.1 Bacteroidota bacterium
GGTTGGTAAAACAGCCAAATTCAATGCAAAGAATCTTGGTTCTATCGACTATCAGAATGTAAATCCATTGGGTTGGACTGGTGATGCAGATACAGATGAACTTATCAACCGCCTGTTGCACAATTATAATATAAAATACAACGAAGAGCTTGGCCGCTACAAACGCGAAAAGTTCAATATTTCTATAGGTGATGAATTGCCTGCAGGCGTATTGAAACTGGCTAAAGTTTACCTCGCTGTAAAACGTAAATTGAAAGTAGGAGATAAAATGGCGGGCCGCCATGGAAATAAAGGTATTGTTGCCAAAATCGTTCGCGATGAAGACATGCCGTTTATGGAAGATGGTACCCCGGTTGATATTGTGCTGAACCCGCTTGGCGTACCAAGCCGTATGAACCTCGGCCAGATTTATGAAACCATTTTAGGATGGGTTGGAAAGAAGATAGGCGCCAAATTTGCCACGCCGATATTCGACGGTGCCACAACCGATGAAATTGAGGAAAAATGTAAAGAGGCGGGTCTTCCGCCAATGGGCCATACTTACCTTTACGATGGTGAAACAGGTGAGCGTTTTCATCAGAAAGCTACAGTGGGTGTTATTTACATGCTTAAATTACACCACATGGTTGACGATAAGATGCACGCACGTTCCATCGGGCCTTATAGCTTAATTACACAGCAGCCGCTGGGTGGTAAAGCACAGTTTGGCGGTCAGCGTTTTGGTGAAATGGAGGTTTGGGCACTCGAAGCTTATGGTGCCGCCAATATTCTGCAGGAATTGCTCACTATTAAGTCTGATGATATTATTGGCCGTGCAAAAACCTACGAGGCAATTGTAAAAGGCGATAATATTACAAGGGCTGGTGTTCCTGAATCATTCAATGTATTGGTACATGAGTTACGCGGCTTAGGTTTGGATCTAAGGTTTGAATAAGTATAAAACTTTTATATGCTTAAGGCTGTTTCTGAAAAGAAGCAGCCTTTTTTTATCTTCGGAAATCTTATAACATCTTCATGTATTCAAAACAGCAGGCCGCTCAATTAAAACAACAGTTCTGGACAGCCTTGGGCCAGTATATGCAGCCTGTTCTATCTGCTGAAGGTGAACGGATAAACTGGATAAATTATAAAACCGGTGAGAAAGACATTTATTTCAGGATGCAGGCTGATAATAAAAAGGCTTTCATAGCAATTGAGTTAACACATAAAGATACCGGCCTCCAGGCTTTGTATTTTGAGCAGTTTAAGCAATTGCGTTCCTTGCTGAATAAAGCATTAAATGAAGAATGGATATGGCAGTTACACGCGCATGATGAACATGGCAAATACATCAGCCGTATTTATACTGAACTCAATGATGTAAGTATTTTTAAGCAGGAAGACTGGCCCCAACTCATTTCGTTCTTTAAACCCCGCATTACCGCATTGGATGAATTCTGGAGCACAGCAAAACACGTATTTGAAACGTTGCGATAATTTACAAATCTATATAGCTTACATATTTTGTATTGAACATTGAGTATTACACTGTTCCTGCCTGCTAATTCAGCCAGGATGGGAAATATGGAATATTGCAGATGCAGGAATCAGTGTTTACAAATTCTCAATAATGCCTGCAACACCCTGACCGCCGCCCACGCAGGCCGTAACCAGCCCGTATTTTTTATTGAGGCGCTTCATATCGTGCAATAGCTGCACCGTTAATTTACAGCCGGTGCATCCCAAAGGATGCCCAAGTGCAATAGCGCCGCCATTTATATTTACAATATCCTGGTTTAATCCAAGCTCCCTTATTACGGCAAGTGATTGTGATGCAAACGCTTCATTCAGTTCAATCAAATCAATATCACTTAAATTCATGTTAGCCCGCTTCAAAACTTTTGGTACTGCTGCCACAGGGCCAATTCCCATAATGCGCGGATGCACGCCTGCCGAAACACAATTTATTAAACGGCCCATTGGTTTCAGGCCTAATTCGTTCATCATCTTTTCGGCCATCACAATTACAAAAGCTGCACCGTCGCTGGTTTGAGAAGAGTTACCTGCGGTTACGCTGCCATTTTGCGCAAATGCCGGTTTAAGTTTAGCCAGCGCTTCCATGGTTGTATCGGCCCGAACGCCCTCATCTGTATCAACCGTATTCGTTTTTGTTTTGCGCTTGTTCTTTTCATCCACATATACCTGCTCAACATTAATGGGCAAAATGCCGCTCTTAAAATGACCTTCCTCAATGGCTTTCTTTGCTTTCTGGTGCGACCTGAGTGCGAATGCATCCTGATCTTCACGGCTTACATTAAATTCTTTGGCAACCGCTTCTGCGGTTAAGCCCATGCCTAAATAATAATCCGGCTCATCTTTGGCTATGGAATAAGCAGGCACCGTTTTCCAGCCGGCTGTTGGTACCAGGCTCATGCTTTCTGTGCCACCGGCAATAATGCAATCGGCCATGCCTGTCCTTATCTTGGCTGTGGCAATTGCGATGGTTTCCAACCCGCTGGCGCAATAGCGGTTCACGGTTACACCCGGCACTTCAATACCTAGCGCCCTTGCCGCAATAATGCGCCCAAACTGTAAGCCCTGTTCAGCTTCCGGTACGGCGTTGCCGACAATTACATCATCAATACGCTGCGCTTCCAGTTGCGGAACGGCCGCCATCAATCCTTTTATTACATCAATGGCCAGGTCATCGGGCCTGTAAAATCTAAAACCGCCTCTTTTACTTTTTGTAACGGCTGTACGATAACCAGCTATAATATAGGCTTCCTGCATAAAATACATTTGAGAATCCAAATGTAATAAAAGTTGTTTATGCAACTAATGCAGGCTGTTTAGCTAGGCTTAAATTATGGGTAGATTGTTAAATGATATTTTGCGTATATAGTTAATCTATCTTTTTACAAAATTCATCTTTTCCATTATAGTGTGAGATGAAGCCTGTAATATTTCCTGATTTATCTTTTAAAAATTCAATCCTTGCAGTAATAAGTTTGAGATAGAAATTGGTTTCATCTTGTGCGAACAAAGGCGATTTGGGTACACCTCCTTCGGGCGCTTCCAACTGAAGTTGTTCATTTTGTATGCTAACGTAAACATGATGATTTTTATCGAATGCATATTTTCCAATATACTTTTTCAGAACATGATCGGGCAACTTTTTGTTGTTGTAATCTTTCAATAATGTATATGGTTTATTAAAAATAATAGCAGACAGGTCTCCATTTATGCCATTTAGTGCATCGCCAAATCCACCATAATTATTCAATAAAATAATTGTAACATCTTCATCGGGATAATAACATAAATAAGCAATAAAACCGGGTATGCCACCGCCATGTGCAATTGCTTTTTTACCAAATGCAGAGTCAATCACCCAGCCATAACCATAATGCTGCAGGTGCGGTGTTAAGGCAGTCTTCCATGATGC
>JAEWBD010000002.1 GCA_023391315.1 Bacteroidota bacterium
CCGTAAGTGTGCTGGCCGAAGAAAGTAAAAATCCGCAGCGCGATTTGCCCCGCGGTATGATACTCTCTTTAATTATCTGCACAACCATTTATATCGTGCTTGCCCTGGTGCTTACCGGAACAGTAGTGTATTCAAAGTTTGAAAATGTGGGTGATCCGCTGGCTTATATTTTTGAACCGCAAAATCTTGATATCGGCTGGATGCAGATGCTTGTTGCCATATGCGCAGTAATTGCCATGACGAGTGTATTGCTTGTATTCCAGATGGGGCAGCCGAGGATTTGGATGAGTATGAGCCGCGATGGTTTACTGCCGCCGGTATTTCAAAAAATACATCCAAAATATAAAACGCCTTCGTTTGCTACTATTTTAACCGGCGTAGCTGTAGGCGCTCCTATTTTATTTACCGATAAAGATTTTGTGCTTGATTTCACCAGCATCGCCACTTTGTTTGCATTTGTACTGGTGTGCGGCGGCGTTTTGCTTATTCCCATAAAGGAAAAAATGCCGGGTAAATTCAATATGCCATATATCAACTCAAAAATTTTATTCCCGTTCATTGTTGCAGCCGCTATGATTACTGCGCATTTTGCCGCGGATAATTACTTCTCCCAACTTTTCGATATAACAGAAGAGAATGCGTCATTCAATATTTCCAGCATCATTTTCTGGTGTATTATGATAATGCTGGCTATTACAGCTTTTTTCAAAAACTGGTCGCTTATACCCTTGCTTGGTTTATCCACCTGCATGTACCTGCTTACCGGCATGACCGGCGAGAACTGGGCATGGTTTGGAAGCTGGCTGGCATTAGGCCTCATTATTTATTTTTCTTACGGTTATAGAAAAAGTAAACTTGCTGCTGCCTGACGCACTTTTTATTTAATTCCTGCTAAAAAAAATTTCAGAGGCGTGTTTCCATGCCGCTGGAAACGCCGTTTAATAAGCAACTTCAACCATTTAATAATTACATCTTATACTTACCTCAAGTGCATGATAGATTTATAACAAAATTATTCTGCGCTGGAAAGTATGGTCCGTTGCTAACAATACAAGTCCGCCCTTGCAGAAAACTAAATGCCGGTTTACACCGGCTTTTTTTTGTTCCAGAATTTATATAGCCCAGCTCAATACAATCTCATCAAAAATCCTGGCAGTTATAGTTAAGTAAACAGGCTCGTTTTTCTTGAATACAAAGGGCAGCATTAAATACTCACTGCTTTTTTGAATGGGTTGAATGAGTTGCATATTCTCCCTGAAATCAACCTTGCCTAAACTATACCATTTAAATAAAGATTCTTTGGCGCTCCACAAAACAGTCAACAGTTGACGGTTGACTGTCGACGGGTCTATGGACTGTGGTCTATGGTTTATGGATAAAAAAGCCCATTCCCCCTCACTTACAAACTTATGCGCAACACGTTCAATTTTTTCTGTGGGTATCTCAATATCAATTCCCACGCGATGCGTGGAGCTTACAACCGCAGCTGCAAAGTTGCCGCAATGCGAAATGGAAAAATGATAACGGTCGCCGGGCAAATAAGGTTTTTTTGTATCGGCAATTAAAATTTCAGCATAGGGAAAATCAGGAAACAAATACTGAAGCAAATATCTTCCCGCCAAATGCTGCAAACGTTTATGCGGATGCGTTATACTTTTTTGCAGCGGAACTTTCGCAAGAAAAAAATCTTCTTCCTCTTCAATATGCCAGATTCCAAGTTGCGTGGTTTCATTTATGGTATGCTGAAAAAATAAAGGCACAGGCGAATTTCTGCTTTTTAATTTTGAACAGATAATTTAGTGGAGAGTAATTCCATTTTATGTAATAAAAAACCCGGCACTGATGCCAGGCTTTCCTGATGGTTCAATTAATTATTTCAGTGTATTTTTTATAATTATCCATTATTGCCTGCCAGCCTGTTTTTTGCATGTCAAGAGAATTGGTATCTTCTGCTTCAAATATTTCTGTAACATGCGTTGCGTTACCCTGGGGTTTAAAATCAATACGCACCTTTCTGCCATCGGCAATTGTATATTCTATTTTTTCATAGGGCTCAACGGTTTCATACACAGCCTCAAAATCAAATCCAAAACTTTCATCTTTGGCTTCCATCCTGGCCAGGAGCTTACCGCCGGGTTGCAAATCATTTTTTGCTTCCGGGCAATGCCAGTCATCGGAAGCAAAATTCCATTTGGTAATATGTTCGGGCTTTGTAAAATATTCCCAGGCTTTTTCAACCGGTACATTTACGGTAGCTTCTACTGTAATGTTTGTTCTGTTTTTTGTTTGCATTGTGTTGAAAGTTTTATTGTTAATAATTACAATGCAAACATCATACTTAATAAAAAAATATAAAGTGGCAGATTACGGCAAGTATAAGGCTGATTGCGACATTAGTAATTGAATTTCTAGGCTTCAGGCTCCGGCTTGTTTTGCTGCCATTCTTTATGATTAACCATTATCTCTATCTTTTTCCTGCAACGTTCAATGTCTGCATGATAATCTTTTATTTTATCATCATTCAGCGAATTAAGAATGGCTTTCTCAAAACAGCTAATTGCTGCATCAAAACTCATCTTCAATTCTTCGGCAATCCCATAGCGATAATACACCCAGGATTTCTCAATGGTTGGAACGGAAAGGCACTTATCCAGGTGCTTTTTCAGTTCATCATAACGTTCCATATCGGTTAACAATACCGCATAATGAAAATAGGGATGCGGATAATTTGGTTCGCTTCTCATGGCAGCACGAAAATGCATTTCGGCTTTTTTATAATCATCAAATTGCGTTTTATATATCCAGCCAAGTGAGTTATGCGTAGGCGCATGATTGGGCTCGTCATATAAAATAGTTTCATACTTGCGCAATGCATCCACGTGAGCGTTTTTCTTAATATCTGCTTCAGCTTCCAGGAATAATTCTTCTATATTCATAGGCTTTTTTAAACCTTGCGGTGTATTAAAAATATTTTGTTACCAGCTATTGAACTGCGATTAAGTACGGTTGTGTCACTCCCTTGTACTGTATATTTTCATGGCGGCTTTATCAGCTATCTTTAACCAGCTTGTCTTTCCGCTACCGGTCTGACGCTTCAAAAGCGTCTGACCGCGTTCAACTATTTCAACCAGTCAACTGCTCAACCAATTTACCACCCCAGTATCCACGCAAATATTAAAGGCGCAACAATGGTGGCATCGCTTTCCACAATAAATTTTGGCGTATGAATATCTAATTTGCCCCAGGTTATTTTTTCGTTCGGCACAGCGCCTGAATAAGAGCCGTACGATGTGGTGCTGTCACTTATCTGGCAGAAATAACTCCAGAAAGGCACATCGTGCCATTCGAGGTCCTGGTACATCATCGGCACCACGCAAATGGGAAAATCACCAGCAATGCCACCGCCTATCTGGAAGAAGCCAACACCTTTGCCCCCACTGTTAGCACGATACCACTCAGTTAAATATACCATGTATTCAATACCGGTTTTCACGGTGCTTGCTTTGAGTTCATTCTTTATAACATAGCTGGCAAAAATGTTCCCGGTGGTGCTGTCTTCCCAGCCCGGCACAATGATGGGGATATTCTTTTCGGCAGCCGCTATGATCCAGCTATCTTTTCTGTCAATCTCAAAATACTGGTCAAGTTCGCCGCTTAAAACGGTTTTGTATAAAAATTCATGCGGAAAATAACGTTCACCTTTTGCTTCCGCATCTTTCCATTGTTTCACCAGGTGTTTTTGCAAACGGCGAAAAGCTTCTTCTTCAGGAATACAGGTATCGGTTACACGGTTGTAATG
>JAEWBD010000039.1 GCA_023391315.1 Bacteroidota bacterium
GTATCAAGGCTTTCAGCATAATAAATGCCATTGCCACTGAACAAATAAATGTAGCTAACACATTTTTCAAAAATATGATTCAGAGGTAAAAAGCTCAGCACCTTGTATTGCGGCGCATCAATAAACGGGAAGCTTTGCTTGCTGAAAATTGCATTGGTATAAATATTTTTATGCGTGAGCATTACGCCTTTGGGCGTACCGGTTGTTCCCGATGTATAAATAATAGTGGTCAGGTTTTCGGGCGAAATGGTTTGCTTAAGTTCTTCCAATCTGGCGCGGGATGCATCTGTAGCCAGCACAGGAATACCCGTCCATTTTTCAACGCCTTCAATATCATCAAAGCTGTAAATTTTTTGTAAGGATGGAACATTGGGTTTAATACTGTTTATCTTATCATACAATTCTTTACTGCTTACAAACATGTATTTAACCAATGCGTCATTGAGTATAAACTGTATTTCGTTTATGCCGGTTGTTGGGTACAAAGGCACCAGTACTGCACCGGTTTGTTGTACGGCCAGATCTGCAAATATCCATTCAGGGCGGTTGTTACTTATAATGCCTATTTTATCAGTGCCTTCATCACTGTAATCATTGCCGCCAATGCCCAGTTCAATGAGGCCGGCGCTTAATGCATCAACAATATTTTTTACTTCCTGCGTGCTGTAAGTTTTCCATTGTCCATTCTCTTTGGCAGCAAGCATATCCTGTTTGGGAAAATGTTGTAACTGGTGGCTGATGCAATCGAACAAGCGTTTTATTTCCATTCTCAATCGTTGAAAAATAAAAATACAACTTTTGGCCGTTGGAAACAGGGCAAGGCATTTTAATTATGGATGGATGAAAATGCCGGTTTGAAATGCGGTAACCTGCTCGCTGTTAAATAATTATAACATTTTCGCCATTCAAAAAAATTTAAACAGTTGTTTAAATCCATTTCCTATTTTTGCGCCTTATTTTAATTTTCGTTTTATGCTTTCATGTATAAAACCAAGCTTTACAAAGGGATGGAGTTATGATCAAGCAACCGGTAATAATTTTATTGGCTTTATATTTCTTTGTTAACCCCGCGCAGGCACAACAAACACAGGACTCAACTTTAACGGCAGCTACATTAAATGAATGTGTGCAATATGCTTTAACACATCAGCCACGCATACAGCAGTCGTTAATTGATGAGCAGATAGTTGATGCCAATATAAAAACAAAACTGTCGGAGTGGTATCCGCAGCTTAACCTTGATTATTCGCTGCAGCATTATTTTAAAACCCCGGTTTCTGTAATAAACGGCACGCCGGTTTCTACTGCACCCAAAAATTTTTCAACGGCTTATTTTTCTGCAACACAGAATATTTTTAACAGGGATGTTTTGCTGGCCAGCCAAACTGCAAAGAATGTGCGCACAGAAGCTTCGCAACTTACCACAAACAATAAAATTTATTTGACGCTGAATGTAAGCAAAGCCTTTTATGATGTATTGCTTTCGCAGCAGCAGATTGATTTGGTTGACCAGGATATAGCGCGTTTAAGCAGGAGTGTAAGAGATGCATATAATCAATATAAAGCAGGCATAGTTGATAAAACCGACTATAAGCGTGCGCAGATTTTACTTAACAATGCGCAGGCACAAAAAAAGCAATATGCTGAAGCCGTTAAGTCAAAATTTTCAATTTTAAAATTGCTGATGGGCTACCCGCAAAGCGAAAGTTTTTCGCTGGTGTATGACAGTGTTCAGTTAAAGAATGAAATTTTTATTGATACGCTTCAGCAGGTAAACTATGAAACCCGCATAGAATACCAGATATTAAAAACCGATCAAAGCTTGTTGCAGGCAAACCTCAAATATTATAAATGGGGTTTTATACCTAACATTTCTGCCTTCGGCAATTATAATTTCTATTATGCCAACAACGAGTTTTCTAAACTTTACAAGAACGATTTTCCATCTTCTTATGTGGGCATTTCTTTAGGCTTCCCTATTTTCCAGGGTTTTAAACGTACATCGCAAATACGTAGCGCTCAACTAACGCTTGACAGGCTGCAATATAATTTTCAGTCATTGCGGGATTCTATTCAATCAGAATACACTCAAACGCTGGCAGCCTATAAGTCTGTTTTTAACGATTACAATGTGCAGCGCGAAAACCTTGACCTCGCAAACGATGTTTATAACACGATCAACCTGCAATACAAGGCAGGGGTAAAAACCTATCTCGAAGTAATAGTGGCAGAGAGTGATTTGCGGGCGGCGCAGGTTAATTACCTGAATGCATTGTATGAAGTGTTGAGCAGCAAACTTGATGTACAAAAAGCACTGGGCATTTTAACTTATTAAGTATGAAACAAGCAGCACAATTTTTAGTTTTTTCGACGATGATGGCAGTTGCAGTTGCCTGCGGCTCAAAGGAAAATAATCAGCCGCCACAGGCTGCGCCGCCTGTATCTGTAAATATTGATACAGTGCAGCAGGCACCGGCACTTTATTACGATCAATATCCTGCTACCATAAATGCATTGAACCAGGTTGATATTCACGCACAGGTGAGCGGTTATATAACCGGCATTTATTTTAAAGACGGGCAGCACGTAACCAAAGGCCAGCGGCTTTATTCAATAGACCAGCAGAAATATGCCGGCGATTATAACCAGGCTATAGCTAATTTGAATGTATCAAAGGCAAACCTGTTGAAAGCGCAAAAAAACGCCGACCGTTATCTTGAGCTTGAAAAAAACGACGCCATTGCAAAACAAACTGTTGATAATGCTTTGGCAGATTTAGAAGCAGCAAAAATGTCGGTAGAAGCTGCAAAGGCAAGCGCCGCTGCCGTTGAAACCAATCTTCGCTATTCAAATATTTATGCGCCGTTCAGCGGCGTAATTGGCATTTCTCAGGTTAAACTGGGCTCAGCTGTTTCGCCCGGCACCACTGTATTAAACACTATTTCAGCAGAAAATTCACTGGCTGTAGATTTTGCCGTGGATGAAAAAGCAATTCCCCGCTTTGTAAAACTACAGCAAGAGGGCGGCGCTGTTGCGGATTCCATTTTTACCATTGCACTGCCCGATGGCAGCATTTACGATAAGCCGGGCAAGATTGTATTGCTCGACCGCGCCGTTGATCCGCAAACAGGCACCATCCGGGCCAGGCTTGAATTTACCAATCCGGAGGGTGTGTTAAAACCGGGTATGACATGCAATGTGCGCATTAAAAGCTTTAACAAAAGTGCCATTCTTATACCCACAAAAGCTATTACAGAACAAATGGGAGAATATTTTGTTTACGTGGTGGGTGACAGTAATAAAGCTGTTCAAACAAAAATTGCCCCCGGCATGCAGATAATGGAAAAGACCGTTGTAAAAGATGGATTAAAAGCCGGTGAAAAAATTATAACGGATGGCGTGCAGAAGGTGAGAAGCGGTGCTATTGTAAGACCAGCAGCCGATTCAGCACAGGCTCATTAAGCTCAACAGGATTTATGCAGTACAAGTGATGCGACGCAACCGTGCTTAACCGGAGTACTGCAGCCGGTAACCAAATAATTATTAAGAAGATTAGAAATGATTGCAGATACTTTTATAAAGCGGCCTGTAACGGCAATAGTTATTTCAATTGTGATTGTGTTGGTGGGTTTGCTGGCAATACTGAATTTGCCGGTGAGCCAGTACCCTGAAATTACGCCGCCACAGGTGCAGATAACGGGAAGTTTTACCGGGGCCGATGCTCAAACCGTGGAGCAAACGGTAACCACACCCATTGAATCGCAGGTGAATGGTTCGCCGGGTATGACGTATATGCAAAGCAACAGTACCAGCGATGGCCGCACAACCATTAATGCTTATTTTGACCTGAAAACCGATCCGAACATCGCCACGCTTGATGTTCAGAACCGGGTGAGCATTGCCTCTCCACGCCTGCCGGACGAAGTAAAACAGTTGGGCATAACCGTTCGCAAACGTAATCCAAGCATTCTCATGCTGGTGGCTATGTATTCTCCCCAGGGCACTCACAGCGTGCCCTTTGTTGACAACTATACTAATATTTACATCAGGGATGCCTTATTGCGTGTGCCGGGTGTGGGTGATATTTTTACCCGCGCTGATGATTTCAGCATGCGTATATGGCTGCAGCCTGATAAAATGGGGCAGCTTGGTTTAACGGCATCTGATATTACCAATGCCTTAAGGTCACAAAACGTTCAGATTGCCGCCGGCTCGGTGGGTGCGCCGCCTCAGCAGGGCAGCCAGGCTTTTGAATACACAGTACTTACCAACAGCCGCTTAAGCACAGAGGAAGAATTTAGAAATGTTATTATAAGAACAAACCCTTCAACCGGCGCTATTACTTATTTAAAAGATGTGGCAAGGGTGCAACTGGGTAAATTCAGCTATACCAGTAATTCTTTTGTTGATGGGAAAAAAGCATCTTATCTCCTCATATACCAGGCGCCGGGCAGTAATGCCCTCGATGTAGCAGAAGGCATTACCAAACAAATGGAAGTATTGAAAAAGTCTTTCCCACATGACATAGATTATGTGGTTCCGTTTGAATCCGTATCCGTAGTGAAGGTTTCCATTGATGAAGTGGCTAAAACCTTGCTGGAAGCATTGGCCCTGGTAACTTTAGTTGTGTTTTTATTTTTGCAGAACTGGAGGGCAACCTTAATTCCCGTGCTTGCAATACCGGTTTCAATCATTGGCACATTTATATTCTTCATCCCCCTTGGCTTTACTATTAATACACTAACCATGTTTGGCTTTGTGCTGGCTATTGGTATTGTAGTGGATGATGCCATTGTGGTGGTGGAAGCAGTGCAGCATTATATTGATTCGGAAAAAATATCCGCCAAAGATGCCACGGCCAAAGCGATGCGGGATATATCGGGGCCTGTTGTGGCAATAGCATTAATATTGGCTGCCGTGTTTGTGCCGGTAGGTTTTATACCGGGAATTGTAGGACGATTGTACCAGCAGTTCGCGATTACCATTGCTATTTCGGTTTTAATATCGGCATTTGTGGCTTTATCGCTTACACCTGCCTTGTGTTCAATAATGCTAAAACCCGAGCATAGGAAAGGAGCATCCCGCAACTGGTTAAACAGGTTTTTTTACAGCTTCAATAACTGGTTTCAGCGAACAACTTATAAATACTCAAACGGCGTATTAAAATCAATCAAGTATTCACGTTATGTAGTTATAATACTGGTTTGTATTGCAGTTGGCACTGTGTTGCTTTTCAAATCAAAACCCACAGGGTTTTTACCACAGGAAGATGAAGGCCGTTTATACATTACTTACGAATTGCCCGAAGCCTCTTCTACCGCCCGCAGCCTGGAAACATTGCAGAAGATGATGAATATTGTTGGCTCTACGCCGGGCGTTGCCCACTTTGCAGCTTTGGGCGGCTTGAACGTAGTAACCTTTTCAAGCAAGAGCAACAGCGGCACCATCTTCACCCAGCTAAAACCTTGGGATACAAGAAAAGATAAGGCGGAACAGTTAAGCGGTATCATTGCATCGCTGCAAAAACAATTTGCCGGAATTAAGGAAGCTAATGTTGTTGTAATACCACCGCCGGCAATTCCCGGTCTTGGCTCAACGGGCGGGTTTACTTTTGAATTGCAGCAACAGGAAAGCACAGACAGCATCAAGCAGTTTGAACAGGTGGTGCAATCTTTTGTAGGTGCCTTGAACCAGCGGCCTGAAATAAGCCGTGCATTTAGCTTCTTTACGGCTAAGACACCAGGTTACCAGGTTAAGGTTGACCGGGAGAAATGTGAAAAGATGGGGATAAACATTTCAGATGTTTACAATACACTTTCCACTTTTTTAGGCAGTAGTTATATAAACGACTTTACCATCTATGGCAGAAATTTCCGTGTAATGGCGCAGGCCGACAGTACGTACCGGGAAAATATTCAAAACCTTAATACCTATTATGTGCGTAACCAGCAGGGAACCATGGTGCCTTTAAGCACACTAATATCTTATACCACGGTTGAAAACCCGCCGCTGATCTCGCATTTCAATATGTTTAGAACGGCTGAAATAAACGGTAATGCAGCGCCGGGATACAGCAGCGGCGATGCCATTACTGCTCTGCGGGAAACAGCCGATAAGGTTTTGCCGGCTGGCTATGGATATGAGTTTGGCGGTTTATCAAGAGAAGAAGTAAATGCGGGCAACCAGTCAACTTTAATATTTGCTTTGTCAATAGTATTTGTGTTTCTTTTTCTTGCGGCTTTATATGAAAGCTGGAGTGTACCATTTTCCGTATTGCTGGCAGTGCCGCTTGGTGCTTTTGGCGCTATACTCACACTGAAATTTACACCAAGCCTTTCCAATAATGTGTATGCGCAGATCGGGTTGATAACGCTCATTGGCCTTGCTGCTAAAAATGCCATCCTTATTGTTGAATTTGCCAAAGAACGTGTAGACAATGGAATGGAATTAGTTAAAGCAACCATTGAAGCGGTGCGGTTGCGGTTACGGCCAATATTAATGACGTCCTTTGCATTTATCCTGGGTGTATTGCCGCTGGCACTTGCCACCGGCGCCGGCGCACAGGCCCGTTCTACTATTGGGTTTACAGTATTAGGCGGTATGTTTTTTGCCACCTTGCTTGGTATTTTTATAATACCCGTATTATATGTGCTGATTACAAAAGTGGCTTACAGGAAGCGTTTAAAACAAAAGCGGGAAATAAGCTTAAGTGAGTAAATAAAAAGATAGGTTCAACCTATAAACGTCACCCTGGCTTATTGAAAACAAGATTATATAAGGAGAAAGCATCCGGGCCGGATGCTTTCTCCTTTATGTTTCATTCAGAAAATTTCTATTCAACAGAATTTTGATGCGCTAATTCATTTTCTTTTTCAGGCTGCTAACCTGTTCCTGCAAATTGTTTACGAGGCCTGCAAGTTGGTTTACATCCCAGCGTTGCTGTGTATTGGCTTTTGTAATTACCATCTGCGCTTTCCAAACCTCAAGAATATCATCGGGATTAACATGGTAAGGCTCGTATTGCGGGTTATCGCTCACAAGCGTAAGCTTGTTTTTATAGCGGTTGTTTTTCATAATACGCTTATATACGATGCCTTCATTTTTAGAAACAACTATATAAGTATTGTTGGCCCTTATGTCATCCATTGCGGCAACCCTTTCCCCCACAATTACGCTGCCGCTTGGCGTGGGCAGCATACTGTCGCCGATTATTTCAAAAGCGCGGTATTCGCCGGGCGCCAGCATAGGTAGCGTGAAAGTGTTTAACTCGTCTATAAATTCCGGGTCGGCATAACCGGCAAGGTAACCGGCAGCGGCTTTAACCGGTACAAACTGTATTTCATTAATATCGCCCTGTAACTTTAACTGGCGGCGTTTATCAATATAAGAGCCGCCGCCTTTAAGCGCTGTAAGGTCTTTAAGCAGCAGTTCATCAAGGCTTAATTTGAAAATACTGCATAAATTTTCCAGTACGTCAAGCCTTGGCTCGGCGCGTTCTTCCTCATAGGCGCCTACAAGCGAACGTTTGATTTTTAATTTATGGGCAAACTCTTCCTGCGTCCATCCGCGCAGTTTACGCAAATACTTCAGGTTTTTTCCGGCATAACTCATAGCTAATGCATTTAGCATGCAAAATACTAATTTATTTAGTTTAATAAGTTTTTTAATCAAAATTTTGCAGTTAAAAAACAAAAGCCACGCCCTGCAGTGCAAGGCATGGCCCGCGGGTTTAGATTCAGGCTTTGGGTTGCTTACGTTCACCAAGCATTAATATTTCATTTGCCTGCACTTCGGTAACGTATCGCTTATTGCCATCTTTATCAGTATAGCTGCGGTTTATAAGCTTGCCTTCCAAAGCAACTTCACTTCCTTTTAATAAAAATTGTTCGGCAATTTCTGCAACCTTACCCCAGGCAATAATATTATGCCATTGCGTTTCTGTAATTTTTTCACCTTTCGCGCTGCGATAGGTTTCATCGGTGGCCAGGCTAAAACGGGCCATTTTTTTACCGCTTTCCATAGTGCGGATTTCGGGTTTATTACCCAGGTTCCCAATAAGTTGAACTTTGTTTTTAAGTGCGTACATAAAATAATTTTTACGGTTTTTTAATTTGTTATCTCAATCACCGGCGGCGCCCTGCCTGGTGACGATACAAAGATGATGTGGGTTAAAAGCCTTAATCGTATTTTATTCGTTTACTCACGGATGTAAACGTTTGTAAACGTTTACATATGAAAGTGATTATCTTTATAATGAATGATTGTATATGGAAGAACCTAAAACCTGCCTTCATTGCGGTAAAACCGTAAGAGGCCGCTCTGATAAAAAATTCTGTGACGATTACTGCCGCAACAATTATAATAACCAGCTAAAAGCCTTGCCTAATAATTATGTACGCAACATTAATAATGCACTCGGTAAAAACCGGAGGATACTGGAATCGCTGCTTTCTGACACAGAAGAAATCGGTAAAACTACCAAACAAAATCTCGCACAGCAGGGCTTCTCCTTTAAATACTTTACCCATACTTACACTAATAAAAAAGGCAATACCTATTTTTTTTGTTATGATTATGGCTACCTGCCGCTTGATAATGACTGGTATCTTATTGTGCATAGAAAGAAGGAGCAATAGCTGCTTGTTTAGTGATAAATCAGATTGCCTATTTATTGATAGCGAACTGATGAACCTGGACCTGAAACCCGTTTGCTATGCCGCTGTAACTCCTATACAAAATAATTTTTTTAAAAATGCTTTCCATTATTTAAAATAATAATATATTTAATCTTCCTCTCCAATCCGTACAATTTAATAAGCACCTTATGGCGACTAATATCAATAATGTAGATGATCTGATTCTATACTTCCTCAAACTCGAAGGTGTAAAGTATATTTTTGGTGTGCCTGGTGGTGGGTTAATAAACATATTAAACACCTTAAAGAACAACACCGGCGATCTTACCTATATTATTTGCCGGCATGAAACAGGCGCCGCTTACATGGCTGATGGGTATTACCGGGCGACAGGAAACCTGGGCGTGGTGATGGTAACAACAGGCCCCGGCGCAACCAATGCGCTTACCGGTATAATGAATGCCCAGGCAGATGGCTCTGCGGTGTTATTAATCACCGGCGAAATAGACCAGCAATATTATGGCAAAGGCTACCTGCAGGAAGGTATTGATGCTTCGCTGGATATTAAAGCTATTTATACGGCTGCTACAGGTTATAGTTCCATTATTACAAGCGGATCAGATGCCGCTACCATTTTCAAGCAGGCATTGCGTGATGTCTTGTCCATTCCCGGACAGGCCGCGCATTTAAGCCTTCCTGTAAATGTTTCGCTCGAACCTGTGACGAATACATCGTTACCAACTACTGTCAGCGCTTATAGAACCCGTTCAAAGGGCGCACCTTTAGAAGATGTAAAGACAGCAATGGGCTCTCTTCTTGCTTCCAAAAGACCGTTATTATTATTAGGCAATGGCTGCCGGCAGGCACTTTCGGACAGCAGCACTTATAAAAGCCTTACACAGTTTGTGGAAACGTATGGCATTCCTGTTATAACGACGGCTGATGGGAAAGGCATTTTTTCTGAATTGCATGATCTTTCCTTTCGTGTATATGGCATTGCCGATTGCATGTGGCCTTATTATTATTTTACGGATAAAGAAACGCCTTATGATGGCCTGATGGTGATTGGCTCTTCACTTGGAGAACTATCTACCAATTCCTGGTCGCAAATCCTTGTTCCGCAGGTTGAAAATGCGCCTTTTATACAGGTGGATATTAACCAGAAAATAATTGCCCGTTCTTTTGAAGTAACACAGGGTATCGTGGGCGAGGCAGGGGCTTTTATCAATGATCTGGCTAGCTTAATCCCTCAATTCCCTCCCGATGAAGAAGCAGTAACGGCAAGAAAACAGGCAGTCGCCAATATAAAAAACATCCATTCGCCATTTGTTGATCCCGGTTTTGATTATAACTCAAATGCAAGCCCTATAAAACCTGCGGCACTAATGCGGGTGCTTCAATCGGGTCTGCCTTCTGACAGTAAAATTTTTATAGACGCAGGCAATTGTGTTGGCTGGTCGGTGCATTTTCTTGCCATCGAACCTCCGGCTTCCATGTTTACAGCACTTTCCATGGGGCCGATGGGTTTTGCCGTAGGCGCCGTTGTAGGCGCCAAAATAGGCTGTCCCGGCGTTACCTGCATAGGCATTGTTGGAGATGGCGCTATGCTGATGTTTGGTGCAGAAATATCAACAGCGGCGCATTACAAGGCGGGTGCTATCTGGATTGTTCTTAATGATAATAACCTCAATATGGTGAGCCAGGGTATGGAGCATTTTTATCCCGATCCAACAAATCCCGGTGTTTGGGCCGAATTATATGAACTGGGCAATCCTGACGTTGCAGGTTATGCAAGAAGCCTTGGTGCAGATGCCTATACTGTTAATTCCCCGCAGGACCTTGAAAACATTCTGCCAAACGTACTGAAAAGAGCAAATAATGATAACGTACCGCAGGTAATAGTTGCTAATATTGACCGGGCTTCCATTCCACCTTATTATAATGCTGAATACATCGTAACTGCATCTTCTCAAAATAATTAATCACTCCTCATTTTTAAAACATGACTACCAATTTACCTGATTATGATATTGCCATAGTTGGTGGCGGCACATCAGGAATTTACACTGCCTGGCGCATGCTGCTTGAAGCAGACAGTTCGCCAAAACTTAAGGAATGGAAAGAAAAACGTGGCCGGTTAAAGATTGGCATTTTTGAAAAAAGCAAACGCATTGGCGGAAGAATCCTATCGGCAAAAGCTCCCGGCTTACCGGATGTTGTATGCGAGATAGGAGGCATGCGTTTTGTTTCTTCGCAACAACTTGTGCAGGGGCTTGTTCAAAACAAACTTAAACTGCCGGTGCATGAACAAACAGTTGACGATCCGCATAACCTAATCCTGCTGCGGGGTAAATACCTGCGCGAAAACCAGCTTTCAGACCCGGATGTGTTGCCCTACCAGTTCACCGATGAAGAAACGCAATGGCTAAAAAGCGGTAATAATAATGCGGCGAGTAACTTTTTAGGTTATGCCATCGAAAAATTATTGCCTGATATTTTAAAACATATCGGGCCTGGTTTGCGCGATTACCTCGATGCACAAACAATTGATGGCATTCCATTATATAAGCATGGTTTCTGGAACGTTATAGCGCCTTATTTAAGTCACGAAGCTTACAGGATAGCTGTAACTACTGTGGGTTATGATTGCCTCGGTTTTAATACCAACGCGGTTGACGCTATTTGTGAATACTTCGATTTTACGCCGGGCGTAAAATATTATTTGCTGAATGAAGGATATGAATCTGTTTTCTGGATACTTCAAAAACAATTTGTACAGCACGGCGGCGAAGTAATAATGCAAAAATCCCTTACAGGTTTTGACGGCCAGCAATTAGCGGATGGTTCCAGGGGTGTATCGCTTTATTTTGAGAATGAAACACAGCCTGTTTCAGCGAGGGCGGTTGTGCTGGCCATGCCACGCCGAAGCCTCGAACTGCTGGAACAGAAAGGGCCTGTTTTAGATCCGCAGCTTGCCCCGCATTTCCAGTTCCTGCTTAATTCGGTTGCACCTATTCATTTATACAAAATGTTTATAGCCTATAACGAACCCTGGTGGGAAAAAGAAGGCGTTACCATCGGCCGTTCCTTAACGGATATACCGATCAGGCAATGTTATTATTGGGGAACTGAAAGCAAACAAGAAGGCGCAGATCCTAATAATACAAATGCCATTCTTATGGTATATAATGATGCGTTGAGCTCTGATTTCTGGGGCGGGTTAAGGCATGTACCGCTTGGCCCCGGCGATGCAAAGCTTGAAGATTCCCCACTGGCCTTCAAACCCAAAACCAATTTGCTTCATACAGCAGCAGTAAAACAAAACGAATGGGATAACAGGCTTAATGCTAACTGGAAAAAATGTGTTGCGCCAAAAGCAATGGTGAAGGAAATGCACAGGCAACTAATGATATTGCATAATGTAACCGATGCGCCGGAACCACTTGAAGCAGCATTTGTAGATTGGGGCGATGATCCGTTTGGAGGCGCGGTACATTTCTGGAACCCCGGCTATCAATCATCAGAAATATTGCAGAAAATGATACAGCCGGTGGAAGATTTCCCCTGTTATATTTGCGGCGAGGCCTATTCTACCAACCAAACCTGGGTGGAAGGGGCGCTTCAGACCGCAGAACTAATTTTAAGAAAGTTTGATATTTCCGAACCTGACTGGATCACAAAATCATGAACACTTTAATTCCCCGCATAACCGGTACCGGCTGGTCGGTGCCTTCTGCTGTCCGATATAATAATGACCCTGTTTTTGATTGGCTGCGCAAGAATTTGCCTAACCAGGATATGTTTGAAGGCTACGACGAACGCCATGTGCTTCAGCCGAATGAAGGGCTGATTGATATTATGGTTCCCGCAGCAATTATGGCGCTGGAGAATGCCGGTAAAAAGCCCGGCGATATAGATATACTGCTGGGCCTCGGTTCCATCAGTGAATACGTTCAGCCAAATATGCTTACGCAGGTGCATAAAGAATTGGGCTTATCATCCAATGCCTGGGTAATACCAATAGTAAATGATTATTCCAATTATGCTTCCTGCCTTTTACTTGCCGAGGCATTGGTAAAGGCCGGAAGGGCAGCGAATATCCTTATCTGCATTGGCGGTAACTGGACGAGGAATGTGGACTATCATACGCCCCAGTCAATAAGCGCTGCAGATGGTGCCGGCGCCGCCGTTGTAAGCCTGAGTGACGATGCTTCCCAATGGTTTGTTGCAGATTACTGCACGGTAACCAACAGCGCGAATTACGGAACCATGTTTACAAAAGCAGCAGAATATACCGTTCCGGATTTAATTGGCTATCCTAAAGTATATTCCAATCACTTTTTCCAGATAACGGCAGAAGGGTTAAAAGATTTTGGCACGTTCGGCATGCAGCAGGCCATTACAGCCGTGCTTGAACTTTTAAAGAAAAATGATCTCACCGGCGCTGATATAAGTTTTATGCCTCATCAAACTTCTCAGGTTTTGGTTGATTACTGGTTAAAGCAAATAGTGCCGCAGCCTGCACAATGTTTGAGCACGATGAAAAAATTTGCCAACGTTACCGTTGCAACACATGCTTTAAACTTCGCCTGGTTCGAAGAAAATAAATCAGTACAAAAAGATAATCTTGTAATGCTGGCATTAGGCCCCGACATGCATGCCAATGCAATGCTGTTAAAAAGAAATGCTTAAATGTTTTATACAGCAAACTGCTGTTTTAAGTATTCTATTTTTGCGGCGGCGCCCCAGTTTTCATAAGCTTTAAGGGCATGTTGCAGGCTCTTTTTATAATCAAGGTTATGTTTCTTTTGCATACGCATTAAATGCTCCCAGGCCAACGCACTGTCTTGTATAAATCCTGCTTTGTCTGCATTGGCTGCAGCATCGGCAAACATTTTTTCAGCTACATTAAGCTTATTATCTGCTGCAGCTTTTATAGCCTGTAATAATAATGCTTTGTGTAAAAAATTACCAGGGCAATGTTTCATCCATGCATTAAATTTTTCAATGCTTTTATCAGCAGCATCCATCATGGCAGCAGCGTCTTCTTTATTATTCATTGCCATATATAAAGCGGCTATTGCATAATACTGCTCCAGTTCCATATAACCCGGCTGGCTGAAAAATGCAGGTAATAACGGCAGCGCTTTATTTCCCCATTCAATGGCTTCTGTCCAGTTGCCGGCATGCACATGCAGCTTTAGTTTTGAAACATAGTAATAAGCTACCTGGTTAAACAAATCGGTTTCGCAAATACTTGCAATATCTTTTTCTTCATCATACTTTTCATCAGTAAGCGATGTAAGCGAACTGGTGAGTCCTTTCAAAGCTTTGGCCACCTGTTCTTCATGTTTAAGATGAAATGCCGCATTTACCACCATTTGATTATTTCTTCCGGCATTATCCACAGCCGTTTTAATAACATCATCAAGCACAACGCCTGCTGTGCTTTTAAGCACAACCGTTAGTGATAAATTAAAGCAGGCATAAGTAATATCGCCTGATTTAAATCCTGCATCGGCGCCCTTCTGAGATTGCGAAATAAGTTTTCTTAATGGCTGCATCCACAAAGCAATAAACCAGCAATGAATAAATGTGACCCTCGCCTGCAATGCAAAACCACTTTTTTTATCAACAGCTATTGCCAGATTGCTCCATGCAAAAGCAGTTTCAGTATCGCCTGTAATTACTTTATGGATTATGGAATACATGGAATAAACTTCCGCTGCGGCATCGCCGTTTCCATTTTCAAGCGTAAGCAATAAACAGGTTACAGATATAAGCGCGAACAATTCGGGCTGCTGGCATTGATGTGCAAAAGGCGCCAGCTCTAAAAGCATCCTGATAATTGTTTCAATTCTTGTGTTCCGCAGCTTCCGCAGGTTAGTTAAATCTTCAATCTTACGATTGGTCATGAGGGCGCTTATAACATTTAGCTGCCTGCCTGTTTTTTGCGAAACAGCATCCTTATCCCGCTCAATTTCCTGGCCAAGCAAGGCTACACCTTCCAGGCCTATATCAAGCGCCTGTTTAACAAACCCAAGCCTGAATAAACGTATGGCTTCCTTTTCAAGATAAATTGCCGCCTTTTCATTTTCATCTGCATTCATCCAGTGGTGGGCAATGTGAACATAAAACGGGCTAAGGTTGGCCGAAAAATTCTTTTCATACCATTCTGCGCATTTGCGATGAAGATGCCGGCGCTGTTCACTCAGCGTCATTTCATACGCTACCTCTGCTGTAACGGCATTATTAAAGCTGTAGCCATCAAGACTGTCAACCACCTCTTTATGCGTAAACCCGGATTCCATCACTTCATTTAAAAAAGAAGGGACCAATTTCTTTTCCGAAGCAATGGGATATATGCTGTTTATGATTTTTTCAGTGAACCGGAAGCCTGCAACACTGCCCGCTTTCATGGATAATTGCGAGCCCGGGTTAAGGCGGTCTATCTTTCTGCGCAATGCTCCTCTTACCGTTTCCGGCAATGATATTTTTTGCGCCGTTATATTTTTATTAATGCTGCAATTATCGTTTTCAATCGTTATTAATTCCTGCGCCCGCAACGAATCAGCAAGCTCAATACAAAAGAAAGGATTGCCTTTTGCGATAGCATGCACGCTGTTAAAAACTTCTTCAGATACACCTGCAACACCTAACCTTTCACAAATAAGTTTTTCTTCTTCTTCTTCCGACAAAGCATTTAACACAATTGTTTTGCATCCTTTATTTTTTAATAATTCTGTTTGTGCTATACCTGCTGTTTTTTGAAAAGTGAGTACAATAAAGCATTGGCGGAGATAATTATTAATGGATTCAATTAGCTGCCATGAATTTTCTTCAAGCCACTGCGCATCATCAATAATAATGATTAGAGGATGCTCTTTCGATTTTTCGTTCAGTAGCTCAAGCAAAAAATTATGGGTTGCTAAAACCCTTTGGCCGCCTGTCATAACCTGCACTTCAATACTGTCCGGTATATTTAAAGGCAATATTGCATTCAGCAGGCAGGCACGGTAACCATATTTTTTTATAAGATGATCTGCTGCATCTTCCTGGTATGCATGTAGATCAAGTATCTTAAAAAAGATTTCGCTTAAAGCGCCGTATGGTGTGTTACGCGAAAGAAAATTACCAGCGACGGAAACAATATTGATGTCCGGCGATTCCATTCTGGCTTTAAAATCGTCCAGCAATTTTGACTTGCCCATGCCGCTATCGCCTTCCACAATCAAAGTATTGCAGGAGCCGCCATTTAAAGCGTTTTTAAAAGCGCCTAACAATGCCTCAAGTTCTTTGCCGCGGCTAAAAGAGATATAAATATTTTTGCCGGAAGGTTTTTTCACATTATTATCGGGTTCATATAATGCTACCTCTTCACGGTGACCTTTTAAGCTGTATAAAACAGGCGGCTTAAAGTTGATAGATTTGTTGGTTGAGCTGTAAGTTAACTTATCACATAAAATTTTATTTTTCGCTTTTTCTGCATAACGTTCACTGAGGTTTACCACATCGCCAATAACGGTATATTGTCTTAAAAGATCATCGCCAATTATGCCGCAGTAAGCCATGCCTGAGCTAACACCAATATTGTTTTCTATGCCTTCGTTTAAAAACAACTGGTTTATCTTCAATGCAAGGTTCACACCTCTTTCAGGATTATCATTATGTGCGGACGGCGGCGGGCCAAAGCAAATAAGTATGTTTGATTCTTTCTCATCCATCCAAACCTGGTTTAATAAAGCATCATATTCATGCACGAGGTTTTTTACCATGGCAACGGTGGCTAACAGTTTGCTGCGGTTTTCTGAAGAATGCATGCTTTCATTGGGAAGCTTTACAAAAACAATTGTAACCGGTCTTATTTCTGCAATCCATTTAAGGTGATCACTGGTAATTGGAAAAGTGAGGGTTTTTGGAACAAACGCTTTGAGTTTATTAACGGCTTCTGCTGTTAACTGCAATTCCTTTACCTGCGGTATAGAAAATTGCTTTGGAATTTCTTTAAGTATATAAGTATTGTATTCAAGCGGGATGGTTTTTAAATTTTTATCCAGGCATGAAAGCGCTTTTTCAGAAATAAGTATTTCATCAGGCGCTTTATTGCGGGATGATAACGTGAGATCATCGAATACCTGGCCTGAAAAATTAAAGAGCCAGTTACCATCCACACCTTCCAGCTCCGTCATTTGCCAGTAGCCTGCAGATATAATGGCATGAAGCGACAGCAGCTCATTACGATCGTTACGGGTACTTTTTTTATCCAGTATCTCCTGTGCGCAGGCAGCCGCAACGGCAACAAATTTCTCGGCCTCCTCTTTATCACCAGGCCAGGCAGACATCAGCCCGTCTCCTGCAAAAAATAACGGCTGCCCGCCAAACCCGGTTATAATTTTCAGTAAGGATGAATAATGGCTTTGCAGTATCTCTGTAATAATCTCCACACCATGCAACTGGTCTTTCATAAGCTTGTTGCAAAGGCTTGAAAAATCGCAGATATCTATCCATAACAGTGTTGCATAATTTTCAGCGGAAGGCGCTCCAAATTCACGCAGCGGGTTTTCAGCAAACTGCTTTCGTAATATATAGGGTACAAAGCTCACTGAAAGCAAATCAGAAGCAATCGAATCTCTGCTCTTCTTCATTCTCGGCACGATTTAAATTACCAATTATTAAGGGTATGAATTGAAATAGCCAGGCATGCAGTCATAAGCATTTTTTTAACGAATAATACCCTGGTTAGTCGGCAGGAAATAAAGCCACACAATATATAAAATTTAAAGCAATTCCTTGTTGTTATTTTACATATTTAGCTCAATGCACCCTAATTAATCATTACCGTTTTAATGTATATCCTGTTTTATTAAATGAGCCGAAATAATTTAAATTTTATTGCATAATACGCGTTGCAATTTTCACTTCATCTGCAACAATGCTGTCGATCATTTCAAACTCATCCGTTACACTTTTTAGATTGCGCAGCGAAATACGAACATCACTTTGAACATCATATAAACCTTCGTCAATTTCCTGTTGGCGCTGTTGCAACAGTTTCTGCACTTTATTGGTTATAGGTGCATTGCGGTTTGAGACCGTGGTTTTTACCGGCTCTCCGTTTAAGATGCAACTGGTGCGTTTAAATTTTTCGTTTACATTACTTATCAAAGTGTCAAAATCATCAGCTTTCATATCTTTTCCAAACCGGGTTATTAATGAAGACAAGGCCGCTATATGCGCTGTTAAAATATAACCGCTGGCAATAAACTGGTGGTAAAATGAAAGCTTTGCATTTCTTCTTTTTTCAGAAAGCATACGCTGAAAATTATCGCTGAGGTTGGCCAGCGCCACAAAAGCCTCTTTGCGTACAGGCGTATAATCTGTTTTAAGCATTTCAGGCGTTTTTAATAAACCGGCTGCTACATTAAAATATTTTTTATTGGCATCAACAAAATGTTTTATGAGGTCTTTTGTTTGCTCATGTTCCCATAAAGGAAAGATCATAAAAGATGCAATGAACGCTATTACACAACCAATAGCAGTATCAATAAGCCTGTCGGTAACTACGACACTGAAATCAGACTGGTTTAAGAAATGAAAGCTGATGATAACATAAATGGTAATACAGGTGCAGCTTATATAATAGTTAAGTTTCAGCAGGCTGTAAGCTATTACCATGGTACACAGCAGCAGCAGAAAGGCCAGCGTATTGTTATTAACAAAATAGATGAAAGCAAATGATATAATTACGCCGGTTATGGTACCCAGCAAACGTTGCTTATTGCGTGTGCGTGAAATGCTATAGGCGGGTTTTAATATGGTGGCAATGGTTAATAAAATCCAGTACCCATGACCAAGCGGAAAGAATAATGAAACAAAATAACCTATAAGCATTGCGATGGTTACACGCAGCGCATGCCTGAACTGGCTTGACTTAAGCGATATATTTCCAATAAGCAGCGAGGGTGATATTTCCGTATGTTTCACTTTAAGCTCTGCGCCCGGGTAATCTTTATAAAGCCTTGTGGCAATGGTTTCATAACCTGAAAAATAATGAAGCCTTTTTATTCTTTCGCCCACATCCTGCACGGTAAAACGTATTTGCCGCAGTTTGATAAATAAAGGCAGCGTATTTTTATTAAGCCCTTTTTTTCTTTGCAAAGCAAAAACATCAGAAAGCTTTTTCAGCTGGGCATTAATATCTGTATAAGATTTTGACTGCTCATTAAACTGGATGCCATAGCCAATGCTGTTTAACTCCTGTCCAAAGGCGTGCAGCGAAGTTTCTATTTCCTGCAAAACTTCAGTATTGTCAAAAGCTTTATGTATATCATTATAATCCTGGTGCAGCGAAATAAGATGTTCAAACAGGTCGGCGCTGTCAAGGAACATCATCATTAATATCCTTCCTTTGGCCGTGGAATCAATCACCATTTCCCTTGTGTTCAGCAGCATTTCCCGCAGGCTGTCCTGCTCCTGTTGTATGGTAATCTGTTTCAGGCTGAGTTTATTATACAGGTATTCATCGTTACGCGTTACTTTAAATAAGCCTGCAAGTGTTTCTACATATTCAGCTATGGAACGCAGGCTTTCGCCCAACTGTATTTGTATATAACGATAGGGCCGCAGGCGGTGCAGTAATAAACTCATTAAAAAATAACACATACCACCGGCCGTAAACATCAACCCGTTAAGCCAGGGGCTGCCAAAACTCGACCGGCTGTCGATATTAAAAATAAAAACCAGGAGGGCAATAAGTCCTACTGAGTTGGCACGGTTGCCATAAACGCCTATAAGCGAAAAAAACAATCCAAACAATATTATAAAAATGGTGATAAGCACAGGGTTGTGATGCAGTGAAATGGCAACTACCACCACCAGGAAATTAAGGCAGATGCTCGCCAGTATGGTATTGCGCCGGTGGGCAAACGGCCCGGGGCTGTCGGTTGACCCCACCACCAGTGCACCCAGCGGAATGGCAGACAGCAGGCCCAGCATATCATATTGATACAAAATAAGGGCAGGAATTATAGCCGCGGCCGTTATGCGGATGCCCGTAAATAAATATTGGCTTGAAAATATTTTTTTGAAAGTAAGCTGGTAATCCATGCAGTTTGCAAACTTAATAAAGTACCCAAAACGCGGGGTATTAAAGATAGCACTAACAAGCGTTTGGTTAGATAAATTGAAGTTGCGTACATTTGCGCCCTTCATGGAAATAGAAATATTAAAATCGAAAATCCACCGGGCTGTAATTACAGAAGCCAACCTGCAATATGTGGGGAGCTTAACACTGGATGAAGACCTGATGGATGCCGCCAACATCATCGAGAATGAAAAGGTGCAGGTAGTGAATGTGAACAATGGTTCAAGACTGGAAACTTACATCATTAAAGGAAAACGCGGCAGCGGTACCGTTTGTTTAAACGGCCCGGCGGCAAGGCAGGGTGCTGTAGGTGATGTGGTGATTGTGATTTCCTATGCCAGGATGGAATTTGAAGCAGCCAAAAAATTTAAACCCTGGCTCGTGTTTCCGAAGGAAGGGAACAGGTTGTAAGTTATTCAACCATATATTACCGGCGACATAACTGCAGCCCGTTTGGCCTGTTTATCTAATCCTTTTTCTCCAAAATAAATTAACTGCTTAAACGGGGTGACTGGCAAAAAATATCCCGGCTTTTCATTTTCATGTGAAAAAACAGGAGTCCTGCATCTTAACAGAGCAGATGTTTATATATATGAGAATGTTGTTCAAAATTCTTCTATTATCTTTTGTACTTATTGCAGCGACATCGTGTAAAGCACAAATGATTCAAACGGTTAATGATGCAAAGAAACTTGAGATCGGGAAAGATAAATTTATAGGTAAACCTTTAAAAGAATTGTTAGCACAAATAAAGCCACCTGTCAAAAGAATGGCGGCAATACCCGGCGGAACAACGAGTGCAAGTCATATTTTTCTCTACTTTTTAACTGACAGCAGCTATCACCAATATATTGACCAAACCGGGAAGACACCCACCAGAATAGACGTTCAGGTTGCGGAAGGCAATTTTGAATGGAATCCTGTCACAAAGGCAAAGGGACATCAATATGATTGGACAAAAGAAGATGAAAAAAAATATGGCAATCTTACAGTAGTAAACATACGGGTAACAGGATCAGATTAAAAAAAGATTCCTGGTTAACAAATTCACTTAGGAATAATGATGCTTTCTGCATCTAAACAGACCAGGCAGTTTTATTTTAAGCACATGAAAATCCTATCCAAGATTTCTTTAATTTTTTTTCTGATTATTACAGTAATATCCTGTAAAGCACAATTAGTACAAACAACTAATGATGTAAAAAAATTAGTTGAAAACAAAACCGTTTTTATTGGAAAACCACTAAAAGCTCTTCTAAAAGAGGTTAAGCCAGAAATAAAAATGGCGATGGGCATGCCGGGAGGAGGAACATCTCCAAATTATTTTAGATTCTTATTTGTAAACTATAAATCTTACCTGACATATAAAAATGAAAATAAAACCCCACTGACAATAAAAGTTTTTTTAAAAGAACCTTTTTCCTTAAAAAGTGAAGCTAGTTCAAGCGATTTAAAGTACCGCTGGACTGATGCAGATATAAAAGAGTATGGCGATTTAACAGTTGTAGGAATTGATATTTATGGTGAAAATTAAAATACTTTGGTAAAAACTGCCTGTTCTGCATCTTAGAACAGGCAGTTTTATTTTCGGTTTATGAAAGTTTCATTAAAAATCCTCTTAGCTTTTTTCGTGTTTATTACAGCTACATCCTGTAAAGCCCAATTAGTACAAACAGTCATGGATGCAAAAAAGCTTGAAATAAATAAAGATAAATTTATAGGAAAACCCTTAAGTAGTTTATTAAAACAAATTAAGCCTCAGATAAAAAGTGTATTGGTAATTCCAGGCTCTTCAGAACAGCTCAGTACTATCTGTTTTTATTTTTTACCACATAGCGATATTCATAAATTCAAGGAGGAAACTGGCAAAAACCCTGTAGAGATTTGGATCAGGCTAAAAGAATACGATTTTAAGTGGGATCCCTCAACCCGGCCCCAGGACCAACGATACGATTGGACCAAAGAAGATGAAGAAGAATTTGGAAAAATGACAGTAGCAGATGTTAAAGTGAGGTATGCAGATTAAACAGTGATTGTTTCTTTTTGAAATAGCATGTTGCAAGCTGCCTGCCCTGCATTTTAATCGAATAGCGGTTTTATCCCTGGTTCAAATTAAGGTAAATAATGCAGATTGAATAACTAAAAACAGATTGCCAAAACTCCCTATCTCGTAATTAATTGTTAGCCGAAGCCGTTATTTTTGCGCCCAAAATTGAATAGTACTGGCGCGCAATAATGTTAATATAGCTTTGGTTGGTAACCCTAACAGTGGTAAGTCCTCCTTATTTAATGCATTAACCGGCCTTAATCAAAAAGTAGGCAATTTCCCGGGCGTTACTGTCGATAAAAAAACAGGCATATCTAATTTAGATGATAATGCCTCGGCTACTATTATCGATTTACCAGGCACCTACAGTCTCTACCCGCGCCGCGACGATGAATGGGTGGCCTACAAAGTTTTGCTGCATGCTGATGAAAAAATTCATCCGGAAATAGTTTTGCTCGTTGCCGATGCCAGCAATCTTAAACGCAACCTGCTTTTCTGCAGCCAGGTGATCGATTTAAAATACCCCGTCGTCATTGCGCTTACCATGATGGACCTGGCCCGCAAAAAAGGGATTGAAATTGATGTGGCCGGCCTTTCCACTGAGCTAGGTGTGCCGGTTATTGCTGTAAACCCAAGAAAAAATAAAGGCATTGGCGAGTTGAAAAAAGTGCTGGCGCAAACAGCAAAGCTTCGCCAGCAGCCAAATAAAAGGGATTTTATAGATAACCTGGCCCTGGCGCCTGCCGCCATTGAAAAAGTGAAGCAGACTTTGCCGGGCATCAGCAATTATGAAGGCATTCATTACCTCATTAACCATGAAAATTTCGGCTTGCCCGATACCGTGAATGAAGTGATTGAGCAGGCAGAAATTGATAATAATTTCAATCCATCCAAAACCCAGGCAGAAGAAATCCTGCAGCGCTATACGCGCATTAAACAGGTAATGCAGCAAAATGTGGTAGAGCCCGATCCGCTGCAACGCAAATTATTTACCGAGCATCTTGATAATATTCTTTTAAACCGGGTGTGGGGTTATGTAATCCTGCTGGTGGTTTTATTTGTTTTATTTCAAAGTATTTTCTGGCTGGCGCAATACCCGATGGACTGGATCGATGGCGGTTTTGCGCAGGTGAGCAGCTGGCTTAGTAACACACTGCCTGCTGCATGGTGGAGCGACCTGCTTATAAACGGGCTGGTGGCAGGGCTAAACGGCATACTTGTTTTTGTGCCACAGATCATGATATTGTTTGGATTGATAACCATACTGGAAGATACGGGTTATATGGCGCGTATAAGTTTTCTGAGTGATAAACTCATGCGCAAAGTGGGCCTGAACGGCAAAAGCGTAATGCCCATGATCAGTGGTTTTGCCTGCGCTGTGCCTGCTATTATGAGCACAAGGAATATTGAAAACAAGAAAGAGCGATTGCTCACCATACTGGTTACACCTTTAATGAGCTGCAGTGCGAGGTTACCCGTTTATACCATTCTTATTGCATTGGTTATACCCAATACTTATTACCTCGGCTTTTTAAGTCTTCAGGGTTTGGTAATGATGGGGCTTTACCTCTTAGGAACGGTAATGGCATTGATAGTAAGCTACGTGTTCAAGTTCATCATTAAAATGAAAGAGAAAAGCTATTTCATTTTAGAACTGCCTGTTTACCGTTCGCCCCGCTGGAAAAATGTAGGTATTACCATGGTGGAAAAGGCGAAAATATTTGTGAGCCAGGCCGGAAGGGTGATTCTTTTTATCAGCCTGATATTATGGTTTCTGAGCAGCTATGGCCCGCCTTCGCGCATGGATGCGGTAAATGAAAAATATACGGTCCAATTGCAGCAGCAACAAAATATAAGCAAAGATTCCGTTGCTGAAATTGAAAAGCAATATGCATCAGCAAAACTGCAGAATTCTTTTGCAGGCATCCTGGGCAAAACAATAGAACCCGTTATAGAACCCCTGGGTTACGACTGGAAAATTGGCATTGCATTAATAACATCCTTTGCTGCGCGGGAAGTTTTTGTTGGCACCATGGCAACCTTGTACAGTGTTGAAGATAAAGATAACAACACCCGCACGTTACAGGAGAAAATGGAGAGTGCTGTGCATGAAGATGGCCGTAAAGTTTATACGCTGCCCGCAGCTTTATCGTTAATGGTGTTTTATGTTTTTGCCATGCAGTGCATGAGTACACTGGCGATTGTAAAAAGAGAAACCCGTACCTGGAAATGGCCGGTTGTTCAGTTTGTGTATATGACAGGGCTTGCCTATTTAATGAGCCTTCTTGTTTATAACCTGTTTTAATTTCAGGGGTTTCTGAACAGCGCAATCAATATTAAATCTACTATTAAAACAGTAACGATTATAATGCTAAGCCTGTTTTGCAATAGCTTGGCCTGCCTGCTTTTTTCACTTCTTGAATTATAAATATTATGCTGGCCAAAGTAGAGCCATTTGTACAAACTTTTATTAGTCGTGCTTGAAGAAAACAGCACTGTTTTGAGAATAATTAAAATAAGCCCTATTGCAGTAACTGCATAAATGATGTACTGATAAATCATAGCCATTGAATTTTTTTGTTGCAATGGCAAGCAGGTAATTCAGGCAAATTACTAAAATTTACTTTGTATTAAACCTCCGGTACATCAAAATTAATATTCCATTTTTCTTAATGTTGGCGCTTTAAACCAGGTTACAATAACTACGGCAATCGTCATACAGCCGCCAAATATTACAGAAGGCACAACGCCTAATAGTTTAGCCATTAAACCGCTTTCAAATTGGCCAAATTCATTGCTGGAATTAATGAACATGGAGTTTACGCTCATTACGCGGCCACGCATATTATCCGGTGTCTTTAACTGCATAATGGTGCCGCGTACAACAACACTTATTCCATCAAGCATGCCACTTATGAGCAGGGTAATAAAAGAAAGTAGAAATAATTTTGATAAAGCAAAGCATACGATGCATACGCCAAAACCAAAGACGGCGAAGAGTAATTTATAACCCTGCTTTCTTCGCATGGGAAAAGCCGTAAGCAGTATTACGCTGCAAATAGAACCCATATCCGAAGCGCCGTTCAGTATGCCAAACCCTTCTGAACCAACCTTCAAAATGTCACGGGCAAAAACGGGCACCATAGCAACAGCGCCGCCAAAAAGCACGGCGAACAAATCAAGTGATAACGCTCCTAAAATTACTTTGGTTTTAAAAACAAAGTTCAGGCCTTCCTTTACGCTGTCCCATGTTTTCTTTTCAGTTTTTTTATTTATAGGAGGCTTGGGTTTTATGAAGAAAAGAATAGTAAATGCAATGATTATAAATGCTGCAATTACGCCGAATGTGCCGGTGTTGCCCAGCATAGCAATTAAAAAACCGCCCACGGCATGGCCGGTAACAGAAGCTGAGAGATAAGCGCCCTGGTTCCAGGTGGTGGCATTTTGCAAAACGTTTTTAGGAACCACCTGCGCCAGGATAACATTAAACACCGGCCCGGCAAATGAACGTACAATGCCGGTACCAAAAACAATTGTATAAATTAAAACAGCAATTGTATGGTTTGTAAAAAAACCGCCTGCATGCCTTGTTGAAAGCAATAATAAAATTACTACTGCCAAAAAGTATAATGCTATGCCGCGCAACAGCAATTTTCGCTTTTCACTCAGGTCGATAACGTGGCCCGCATACAAGGCCAGCGAAACAGCGGGCACTACTTCTGATAGCCCTATTAAACCAATAGCGAAAGGTGCGTTGGTTAAATTATAAATCCACCAGCCAAGTAATGTGGTGAGCATTCTTAAGGCCATTACAAAGGCAAACCTTCCCATTACAAGGTTTCTAAATTCGGGAATGCGTACAGCTATAAAAGCACCGGGAGATGTTTGTTGTTCGTCGGTTGTTATTAAGCTCATGCGAAATTCAATAAAGCCGCAACGGCTTTAAAGCAGGCAAAAGTATTTCAAAATTATAATAACCTGCGAGGTCCCGGGGCCTGAAAATTATTTAAAACTGCAGTATAAACGCAGTGCCTTCATCCTTTACACTGTTTACATGAATATTGCCTTTGTGCAGCATCATTATTTGTTTGCATAAACTTAAGCCAATGCCGCTGCCGCTTTTTTTGGTGCTGAAGAAAGGAATGAAAATCTTGTCCAGCACTTCGTCTTCAATGCCGCTGCCGTTATCAATAACTTTTATGGCAACGCGGTTATGATCGCCGCGGGTTGCCGTGAGAATAATTTTAGGTTCGGGCGTTTCCTTTACGGCTTCCATGGCATTCAGCAAAAGATTAATAAGCACCTGTTCAATTAAATTAATATCTGCTTCCACCTGCAGCTCCGGGTCTTTTAAAATCACTTCAAGTTCGATATTTTTTTGCTGCAGGGTTGGCTGCATTAAACGATGCTGTGTTTTAAATAAATCCTTCACATAAAACTTCTGCAAATTGGGCGCTGTTATCATGTTAAGGTTGCGATAGGTTTGCGCAAACTTTAATAAGCCCTCGCTCCTGCGCTTAATGGTTTCCATGCCAAGCGAAAGGTCTTCCAGCGTTCCGGTTTCATCATCTACCAATTCACTTGAATGCTGCAACCTGTTTTTTAATGTATCGGCCAAAGATGATATTGGCGCCACAGAGTTCATTATTTCATGCGTCATTACACGCAATAATTTTTGCCATGCCTTGCTTTCTGTTTCATCCAATGCCTCATTTACATTTTGAAAAGCTATCAGCTTATACCTTTTATTATTGGTTTGAAATGCTGTTGCCGAAACAAGTATCTTAAGTACATTCCTGTCAATGTGAATATCGGTAATAGCACTATCGCCGGGTTTGAGGTCCACCACCTGGGCACACAAAACTGCATCGCGTTTATCTAAAGATTGTATGGTTTTGAGATAAGGGATTTTCAGCAACTTTTTCAGCGATTCATTCATCCACATCACATTCCCGGTTTCTATTTCGTAAGAAAGAATGCCTGTATCCACAAGTTCCAGTATCTTTTGTAGATATTGGTATTGCGTTTCCCGCTCATGGCTGATGAGCTTGAATGCGGAATTAATGTCATTGAAACCCTGCCGCAGGTTCTGCACTTCAGCAGGTGCATGCTTTACATCAAAATGCCTTGAAAAATCCCTGTACTGAACGCCCTCCACAAACTGCTGTACTTCAATCTGCGATTTTTTCAAGAATTCATACAACCCATAAGATACGTAAGCCGCACCCAGCAGCACAATAAAGCCAAACAAAAATTGTGACTGCAACAGCAGGTAACAGGCTGCAAATATGAATGCTGAAAGCAGCGAAATGCGGATGATTAACCTTAATCCCGGTCTGTTATATATCATATTTACTTAGCCTCCTGTATAATGCTGTTCTTGTTAAACCCAGTTCTTTGGCTGCCTTGGTAATATTGCCATTATGTTTTTCAATAACGTGCAGAATAGTATTTTTTTCGATCGTGCTTAATTTATTATCGTCATGTTCCGGTGTTTGCGTTATGGCGCTTTCAATGGGTGAGAAAAGTAAATCCTTTTCGGTTAGCACTTCGCCATCACTCATAATTATAGCACGTTCCATGGTATATTGAAGTTCCCGCACATTGCCCGGAAAAGGATATTTCATAAGTTTTTCAAGCGCCGACTTATCTAATTCAATTGCGGCTTTCCTGTATTTGGCTGCATATTGTTTGGCAAAATGTTTGGCCAGCAAAATAATATCTTCTTTACGCTGCCGCAAAGGCGGCAGCGTTATTTCAACCGTATTAATGCGATAGATCAAATCTTTCCTGAAACGGTTTTCATTTGCCAGTTCCTGCAGCGGAACGTTGGTGGCACACACCAACCGTATGTCAACAGGAATTGGCTGGTTCGTTCCCAGGCGGGTAACCTGCCTGTTTTGTATAACGGTGAGCAGCTTTGCCTGCTGCTGTAAAGTTATATTGCCTATTTCATCCAGGAATAATGTGCCGCCGTTGGCTGCTTCAATACGGCCAACACGGTCTTCCCGCGCATCTGTAAAAGCGCCTTTTTTATGGCCGAATAATTCACTTTCAAACAAGGTTTCGGTTAAGGCGCCCACATCCACTTTTATAAATGGCTGTTTGGCTCTTAACGATTTTTGATGAATGGCTTTTGCCGTTAAATCTTTACCGGTACCGTTCTCTCCCAGAATTAAAATATTGGCATCGGTGGGTGCTATTTTTTCAATCTTGAAAAAAATATTCTTCATGGCTTCGCTTTCAGCGAGCAGTTCTGTGCCAATCAAACTTTCTGCGCCTTCTTTATTAGCGGCTTCACCCGCGGCGCGTTTGGTTTTTTTAATGATGTCTGAAATGTTGGATATCAGTTTTTCATTATGCCAGGGTTTCAAAATAAAATCCGAAGCGCCTTCTTTTAATGAACGAACGGCGAGGTCTATATCGCCGTAAGCTGTTATCATTATAACGGAAACGTCCTTGTTCAGTTCTTTAATCCTTTTGAGCCAATAAATGCCTTCGTTGCCGGTGTTGATGGATGACTTAAAATTCATGTCGAGCAATACAAGGTCGAAAGTGTTTTCTCTTAAAAGGGCCGGAAGGTTTTCAGGATTCTTTTCTGTTACCACCTTTTTCACTTCTGTTTTTAATAATAGCCTCACCGCAATTAAAACGTCCGGATCATCGTCAATTACAAGTATAGATGTATTTTTCAAGCTCATTTTCCTGGTGCAATTTTTAAATTAATTAAAGTAGGACTGTACAATTTATTTACTGCGGCATTTAAAACATTTGGCATACCACAACGCTAAAATATTGGTTTTTAACTACTGACTGGTTTTTAGCGCTTTTTACCTGTATCAAAACCGGACAGTTTTTGTGTCACAAGCGAACAACAGCGTTAAGACAGTTTGGTATAAGGTATTGTTTTTCAACGGGATTTTAAAATTGGCACTTCGCTTTCTTTGCTATTGGCACAAAGATTTTTTATGCAACCGAAAAAAGAAAATTATTGGTTTATGTTCAGATGGCTGTTGTTGCTGAATGTGGTTTTAATAACTGCCATTGTGCTGGCGCACCCGGCTAAAAATAATACCGTGAAAAACGATGAGCCTTGTTGCAATTCAAAAAAAATAAAGGCTGAAGTGCTTAATGCAATAACCGTAAGATTAATGTAATAAAACAAATTTTAAAGTGGACAGAGTTATACAAAAGAAAAGATGGACAACTAAGAGAATTCTCACTATTGCGGGAATTGCAGCTATTGTGCTATTAATTGCAGGCAGCATTTATTTTACCAGCGGTGGTAATAAATTAAATGTTGATACGGAACGCATTACCATAAGCGAGGTAACCAAAGGCAAGTTCCAGGAAAATATTCCGGTTAATGGCGTGGTGCTGCCGCAAACAACTATTTATCTCGATGCGGTTGAAGGCGGCCGCGTGGAAGAAAAATATGTGGATGATGGCGCCATGATGAAAAAAGGCGAGCCTATTCTGCGTTTATCCAACACCGATTTGATGATGAACATGATGACCCAGCAAAACCAGGTGTATAATACGTTAACCCAAATGCAGATTAACAATAATGCAGCCTTGCAGAATACGGTAAGCAAGCAAACGGCTATGGCAGATGTGGAAAGCCAGTTTAAAGAAGCCGAACGCATTTATAACTTGAACAAAGACCTCTACGCCAAAAAGGCAATTGGTTCACAGGATTTTAAAAAGGCAGAAAACGACTATAATTATTATTTGCAAAAAAAGAAGCTTACTGAACAAATTCTGCAGCAGGATTCTGCTTCGAGAGAACAGCAGGCAAAACAAGACAGGCAATCTTACAAAGGTTCTCAGGAAGCCCTGGAAATAATGCAAAAAAAGGTGGGCGATTTAATTGTGCGTGCCCCGGTTGATGGCCAGCTAACATCTTTAGATGCAGAAGTGGGCCAGAATAAAAACAAAGGTGAACGTTTAGGCCAAATTGATGTAATGGGTGGTTACAAAGTACGTGTGGATGTAGACGAACATTATATCTCGAGGATTTATACCGGCCTGCGCGGCACTTTCACTTTTGCCGACAGCAATTATGTGCTCGAAATAAAAAAAGTTTATACACAGGTAACGAATGGCCGCTTCCAGGTAGATATGGAATTTGTGGGCAAAGTGCCAAAAGGCATCCGCCGCGGGCAAACGCTGCAGATATTACTGGCATTGAGCGATGAACGTACAGCCATACTGTTACCACAGGGTGGTTTCTACCAGCAAACCGGCGGTAACTGGATATTTAAAGTGAGTGCAGATGGCAGCAGGGCTTACCG
>JAEWBD010000158.1 GCA_023391315.1 Bacteroidota bacterium
AATCGGCACAGGCCTGCGGGGCGAAAGCCATTTATCGCTGTTGCTGAGAAGGGATGATGTGGATGTGGTGGCCATGTGCGATATAGATGCCAAAATGCTCGACCGCGCAAAAAATATTGTAAATAAGAGCAAGAAGAAAATGCCCGAAATATTTACAGGTAATGTATATGCATGGAAAGATATGCTCTCTAAAACCCAGCTTGACGGTGTTATAATTGCCACGCCCTGGGAATGGCATAACCCTATGATGCTGGGCGCCATGGATGCCGGCATAAAATATATAGGCTGCGAAGTGGTGATGGGTATTACGCTGGAAGACCACTGGAACCTGGTACGGGCTGCCGAAAAACATAATGCACATGTAATGATGCTGGAAAATGTTTGTTACCGCCGCGATGTGATGGCAGTGCTGAATATGGTGCGTCAGAATATGTTTGGCGAGCTTATTCATTTACAGGGCGGTTACCAGCACGACCTGCGCGGCGTGAAACTGAACAATGCAGACGGTGGCGTGGGCGCCGAATTTGGCGAAAAAGGTTTCAGCGAAGCCAAATGGAGAACGAACCATTCTGTTTTCCGCAACGGCGACATGTATCCCACGCATGGCATCGGGCCCATCGCCAATTACATCAATATTAATCGTGGCAACCGTTTTCTTTCTTTATGCTCTTACGCCACTAAAACCAGGGGCCTGCATAATTACATTGTAAAAGTGGGCGGCGAAAATCATCCCAATGCCAAAGTGCGTTTTAAACTGGGCGATATTGTTACCACCATGATCCATTGCAACAATGGCGAAACTATTTTACTGCAGCATGATACCAATTTGCCCCGCCCTTATTCCCTCGGATTCCGCGTGCAGGGCACAGAAGGTTTATGGATGGATGTAAACCACAGCATTTACATACAAGGCAAGTCGAAAGAGGAAGATGTGTGGGACGATGCGAAAGAATGGCTGGATAAATACGATCATCCGCTGTGGGTTAAGTACAGTAATGATGCGCAGGGCGCCGGTCATGGCGGTATGGACTTTTTTGTGGTGAATGCGTTTATTGAAAGCATTAAACGCAAAGAGCCCACACCTATTGATGTGTATGATTCAGCGGCCTGGAGCGCTATTACGCCGTTAAGCGAGCAATCTATTGAGCTGGGCCAGCAAACCGTAGAGTTTCCCGACTTTACCGGCGGGCAATGGATGTATCGCCAACCGGTTTTTGCGTTGAATAATGATTATTAATACTCAATTACAGTATAAACTTTTTTGTTCAGACTTTTTATTGTTAGCAAAGGCAGCTGTTCCGGTTTTCCGGGGCAGCTTTTTTATTTGATAACGGGTGTTTATGCCCGGGAAATAAATAAATGGCGGGAAAAACGGGTAAAAGATTGAATTAAAAGAATAGAACGGCAGGATAAAAGAGTAGAATGATTGACAAAAGCGGATAAAGAAATGAGAATAAGGGGTAAAACAATCAATTAAATGGTCATTTCTTTTGAAAAAATGGTCAGAATACTGAATAATAAGGTCAGAATTTTCAATTAAATGGTCAAAACAATCAATAATATGGTCAAAATATCTGATAAAATGGTCAAAGCAGAGGATTACATGGTCAGAATATCCGGTTTTATGGTCAAATATTTTGGATAAATGGTCAAATCATGCGTTCATAAAAAATGAAGCTGTTACATTTTTAAATTATTTCATTACACATTGCCCGGAGAACCGGGGGCAGCCGGGCGAAGTCAGCAACCTGTAACTTATCCAATTCAATCAACTCTTCAACTACATTAAGCATTCCTTTACAATCTTTAAAGCCTTCACATGTAGTTTTAGATTAATTTCGCATCGAATTTTTTTTGCATGAAAAAGACGCACATTATAGCGCTGGTACTTATTGCTGTAGCCATTGCAACGCTTATAAGTTTTATGGGTAATGTTACTACGTATGAAACCATCGCTTCCGCCAAACAGAAACCGGGAAAATTTGTAAACCTCATTGCGAAAATGGATAAAAGCCAGCCGCTGAATTACGATCCCGTAAAAAATCCTAATTACTTAACCTTTACGGCTTTGGATACGCTTGGGCATTCCATACAGGTAGTGTACCATAATTCAAAACCCACCGATATGGAAAAGAGTGAAAGGCTGGTGCTGAAAGGCAAGGTGGAAGACGGTGTTTTTGAATGCAAGGAAATCTTGTTGAAATGCCCTTCGAAATATAAGGATGATGCGGAAAACAATTCAAAGAACGTAAGCGCCTCTGTACAATAAAACCGGCCGGCGAAAAACCTGCTGTTTAATTGAATATCATGCAGGCTTTCCAAATAACCCGGCAATAAAAATGGGGTTTTCATAAATGAAATACAACGGTGAGCACCTTTTTTATGGTGAGTTAGGACATTTTTTAGCAATACTTTCCCTGGTTGCTTCGCTTATTGCCACTATCGCTTATTTTAAAGCTTCGCGAAATAAATTACTGGAAGACCAGCGCGGCTGGATAAAATTTGCCCGCATGGCTTTTGCCGTGGAAACGGTAAGCGTGCTTGGCATTTTTGTGCTCATGTACCTTATTATTGCTAACCACTACCACGAATATTATTATGCCTGGAACCACTCATCGCGCAGCCTGGAAAAACAATATTTATTTGCCAGTTTCTGGGAAGGGCAGGAAGGCAGTTTTATGCTTTGGAACACCTGGCACTGCCTGCTGGGCTGGATATTAATATGGCGCAGCAAAAAATGGGAAGCCCCGGTAATGGCGGTGGTGAGCTTTGCCCAGTTTTGCATTGCCACCATGCTGCTGGGTATTTATATAGGCAGCCTGAAAATAGGCAGTAACCCCTTTGCTTTGTTGAGGCATGAATTAGATGCGCCAATGCTGGTAAGTAACCCGGATTACCTGCAGTTTCCCAAAGTTTTTGAAGGCAACGATTTAAATGCCGCTCTGCAGAATTACTGGATGGTAATACACCCGCCCATTCTATTCCTGGGCTTTGCCTCAACGGTGGTGCCGTTTGCTTACGCAGTAGGAGGATTACTTAAAAACGACCATACCTGGTTTAAAGCTGCTATTCCCTGGGCTGCATTTTCCGGCGCAGTTTTAGGCACCGGTATTATGATGGGTGCTGCCTGGGCTTATGAAGCATTGAACTTTGGCGGTTACTGGGCCTGGGACCCGGTTGAAAATGCATCGCTGGTGCCTTGGCTGGTTATGATTGCCGGCCTGCATACCAATATTGTGTATAAAAGCAGCGGCTACTCTTTAAAAAGCACTTACATCTTTTATATACTTTCTTTTTCGCTGGTTTTATATTCATCGTTTTTAACCAAAAGCGGCATACTGGGCGACACATCCGTGCACGCATTTACCGAAAAAGATACATCGGCGCAGCTTATTAGTTTTGTGCTGGTATGCTTTATTCCTGCAATGGCTTTGTTTTTCTACAGGAGCAAATCCATTCCATCCATTAAAAAAGAAGAAAGCACTTATAGCCGCGAATTCTGGATGTTCATAGGTGCGTTGGTATTGTTTTTAGCAGCCATCATTATTATAGCTAAAACCTCTATACCTGTTTACAATAAAGTGCTTGGAACCAATGTGGCCATGCCGGAAGACACACTGTTTTCTTATAACCAGGTGCAGATATTCATTGCCATAATACTCGGCATGCTTACGGCGGTAACGCAGTATTTTAAATATAAGAATACGGACAGGAAAACCTTTTTTAAGAAGATTCTGCCTCCAACAATTATTGCCCTTGTTATAAGTCTTTGCATAAGCTTTATCGGAAATATTAATTACACCGATAAAGGCGCCGGTTTTATGGTGGCCATTCACGTGGCCATGTTTGCCGCGGTATATGCAGTGGTAGCCAATGCTGTTTATATATGGGTAGGGCTAAAGGGAAAGATGAAATCGGCAGGCGCCTCTATTGCGCATATAGGTTTTGGGCTGGCGCTTATTGGCATCCTTATTTCTTCGAGCAGGAAAACAGTGCTGAGCCAGAATACCACCGGCATAGCATTGCTGCCAAAATCAAAAGATTACGATCCGCAGGAAAATATAACGCTGTTTAAAGGGGTGAAGACAGATATGGGTAAATATGATGTTACCTATACGCGTGACACCCTGAATACCTCAAACCGCAAACAATATTTTGAGCTGCAGTTTGTGAGCAAAGACGGCAAAGAAAACTTCAGCATATATCCCGACCTGATTAATAATAATAAGGGGATGGAAGGCCGTTCCGCCAATCCTGATAACAAACATTACTGGAACCGCGACATTTTTGTATATGTATCGGCCGCACAGGATGGGAAACAGGATGATACCAGCCAATACAAAGCCGTGGAAATGCGGCCCGGTGATTCTGCCTTTTATTCAAACGGCATTATTGTAATGAACAGTGTGGTGAAAGAACTGGATTCACTTAAACAAAAACTGCTGCCTGGCGAAGTGGGTATTGGCATGAATATGACCGTAATTTCAAAGGATGGCATGCAGTATAAGGCCATGCCTGAAATTGCTTTAAAAGATAACCAGCTTCGCCAGATACCCGATACGATAATCGCTCAAAGCCTTATTATTAAATTTAATAAACTAACAGATCCGGCTACCGGCAAAATTGAGCTGGGTATAAAGGAAGATCAAAGCATACAAAGTATTATTACCCTTAAGGTTTACCTGTTCCCGTTCATCGGCCTGCTGTGGATTGGAATTATAATAATGGTTGCCGGGTTTGTTATAAGCATCGTACACCGGGTTCGTACCGGGCTTAAAATTACTGCCTAATAAAATTTTCCGTTTTATTTATATTGAATTATACCCTCAACATTTTTGTATTAACACAATGTAGCGCTGTTTAAATACAATATCTTCTTTTTGCAAAATTGCTTGATATCAGCATTTTTTTTTGACAAATTGTTTTTTATCAGCATATTTGATATGAAATTAGTCCTTAAACTTTTACGTTTTAACTATTTCACCTAATATAACGATTGTAATTTATGTGCTTTACCGCTAACCTCATTGCCCCCTTGCATTTATCCGTTTTAGTTTTGCTTTTACTCCATGGCAGGCATTCTGGTAAAATAATATTGCCTGAATAAATCATTGCTTTATATGAGCAATGATTAAATTCTGTTTTTAATGTGACTAAGGATGGCGAAGCCGCATTAATTTGCCATAAATTTCTTACCTGTTTTATAATGGCTTCTTACTATTTATGCAAAATCAAAGAATAAGTTTAATTGGATTAGGATATGTAGGATTGCCGTTGGCTGTTGAATTTGCAAAAAAATACAGTGTTACCGGTTTTGATATTAACCCGCAAAGAATAAACAGTTTACGGGCAGGCATTGATACCACACTCGAAATTGGCAAAGGCGAGCTTGACGGTGTTTTAAAACAAAGAAACGATGAAGCAAATGGATTGTATGTTACCGGTAATAACAATGATATAGCATCATCAACCATATATATTATAACGGTGCCCACACCGGTTGATAAATATAAAAAACCGAACCTCACCTTTTTATATAAAGCAAGCGAAACGGTTGGAAAAGTTTTAAAGAAGGGGGATATTGTAATATATGAATCCACCGTTTACCCGGGTGTAACCGAAGAAGAATGTGCGCCGGTGCTTGAAAGAATTTCCGGCTTAAAATTCAACCAGGATTTTTTTGCAGGTTATTCACCGGAAAGAATTAACCCCGGTGACAAAGAGCATACGGTAAGTAAAATAAAAAAAATTACGTCGGGCTCTACACCTGAGACCGCTGCTATAGTGGATGCATTGTATGCAAGTATTATTACAGCAGGCACGCATTTAGCACCTTCTATAAAAATAGCTGAAGCTGCAAAAGTTATAGAGAATGCACAAAGAGATATCAATATTGCATTTGTGAACGAACTGGCAAAGATTTTTAATAAGCTTGATATTGACACTTGCGAAGTATTAAAAGCCGCTTCAACAAAATGGAATTTTCTTTTTTTTAAACCCGGCCTGGTAGGCGGCCATTGCATTGGTGTTGATCCATATTATTTAGCCCAAAAAGCACAGGAAGTAAATTATCATCCCGAAATAATATTAGCCGGCAGACGGTTGAATGATGGAATGGGTGCCTATGTGGCCGATGAGCTTGTAAAGCTCATGTTGCGGAAAGGCATGCAGGTTATGGGCAGTGAGGTATTGATACTTGGCTTTACATTTAAAGAAAACTGCCCTGATGTAAGAAATACAAAGGTGATTGATATTGTAAGCAGGTTGAATGAATATAAAGCGCATACGTACGTGCATGACCCCTGGGCCAACGCTGAAGAAGTATTGCAGGAATATAATATTGAATGCAGCAATAAACTCAATGAAGCTAAAAAATATGATGCCATAGTCCTGGCTGTTGCGCACAATGAATTTTTTAATTTGAATATTAAAGAATATTGTAAATCTCCATCTGTAGTATATGATGTGAAAGCCGTTTTAGACACTGATATTATTGATAGCAGATTGTAATAAAGCATGTATAACACACCTTACCACGAACATATAAACTTATCTGAACATTCTTTTCTGGTAACCGGTGGTGCAGGGTTTATTGGTTCAAACATTGTTGAATATTTATTAAAATACGGCGCTGGGAAAGTAAGGATACTGGATAATTTTAGCACGGGGTTTAAAAAAAATATTGAAGCATTTTTAAGCCATCCTGCACTTGAAATGATTGAAGGCGATATAAGAAATTATGATACGTGTAAAGAAGCTTTAAATGAAATTGATTTTGTATCGCACCAGGCAGCTTTGGGCTCTGTGCCAAGATCAGTTAAAGACCCTGTGGCAACAAACAGCGTTAACATTGATGGCTTTTTAAATATGCTGAATGCTGCAAAAGACAAGCCGGTTAAGCGTTTTGTATATGCCTCAAGCTCCAGCATTTATGGCAATGATCCTTCTTTGCCCAAACAGGAAGGTAATATTGGAGAAGCATTGTCGCCGTATGCCGTTACTAAAAATGTAAATGAGCAATATGCAAATGTGTTTTCTAAAGTGTATGGCTTTCATACAATAGGGTTGCGGTATTTTAATGTTTTCGGACCAAAACAAAGCCCGGCGGGGCCTTATGCTGCGGTAATACCTTTATTTATAGAAGCAGCATTGCAAAAGCGTGCACCTTTTATGTATGGCGATGGTGAAACAAGCCGCGATTTCACTTTTATAGAAAATGCAGTGCAGGCTAATATTAAAGCTATGCTTTTGTCAAACATTGATAAACATGAAGCAATGAATATAGCCTGTGGCGAACGTACCAGCCTGAATGAATTGTGGGCAAAAATACGGGCGCTCACCGGTGGGAATATAAACCCCGAATACCGGGAAGAACGCAAAGGCGATGTAAGGCATAGCCTGGCTGATATTTCAAAAGCGAAAAAACTAATAGGTTACGAACCGCAATGGTCAATTATAAATGGTTTAAGAATAACATTGGATTGGTATAAAGAATAATTAATCAGCCTTATTTTTTAATAAAGGCAAGGTAATAATCCCTAACTCTTTCCATAAGAAAAAACCGGCTAAGGTATTTTGAAGAACCAGTACAATGCATGATGCAATGGCGGCCCCCAACGCACCAAACGCTGGTATAAGAACAATATTTAAAACAAGTAATGAGCAGGAAGAAATAGCCAATGAATTTCTTAATTTTTTTTCGCGGTTGCACATTATCAATGATATTCCTACGGGCCCCATTATTATATTGTAATACTGGCCTGCTGCCATGATAGCAAGCAGTGGTGCGGCGGCTTCAAATTCGTGCCCGAACAAGCCAACAAAGAATTTAGAAAAAATGGTAAAGACAATTAGCAAAGGCAAAGCAAGTATGCATATTAAACGTGTTGTTCTTCGGCAGAGGTCTTTTATTTTACCAATTTGTCCCTGTGCATATAGTGCAGAAATTTTAGGAGAAAGATTGCTGTAAAAGCCATATTGAAATATAATGAGCAACTGTGCTGTTCGCAAAGCCACCTGGAATAATCCAACATCTTTTGTTGAAGCCCACAAACCAAGCATGAAAGCAGGAAGCCATTGGTTTACCTGTTGAAAAATGCTTGTCCAGAATACAGGCATTGCTGTTTGCATTATTTCTTTACTACTTACCTCTTGTCTTTTAATTTTATAACTACTTAATGCATGACGCCAGGCAAACTGGGTGATAAAAAAAACAATAAGCGTGGCTGCTAAATAACTTTGAACAGAAGATAAACTGGTTTTAACAGGCCATAATAAAAAAATTGAAATAGCTATTGTTGGCAGAAGCGCATCATATAAAATTTGGGACAACTGCACTCTTTTTACACCCTTTAAAGCATCGCCGGTATTTTGTACAATTGCAAGCGGCACTATGCAAAGTGCAAACCATCGTATCAGATTAATAAGATCTGGTTTTTTAAACCAATGCACAGCTATGTGTGAAGCTAGCAAGAATAATAAAACCGACATAAAAAAAGTAAAAACGGCTACTGTTTTAAATGCAAAAAATTGTACACCTTTTACTTTCCCCCAAAGATTTTGGGATGAATAAACAGAAATGTAGCGCAAAGCTGTTTTGTCCATTCCCAGTTTGCCAACCATCGAACAAATATTTATAACGGCAAAAATTAAGAAGAACTCACCTACCCCGTTAGCGCCAAGGTAGCGTGAGAATGTCCAATTCATCAGGAATGAGGCTGCAACCGCAAACACTTTAATACCCATTGAATAAGCAGCAGATCTGTAAAGAACAGCATACTCATCATTACCGTGTAGTATCTGCTTTGTCCTGCTTGCTAAATGGGATACTTGTTTTGAGAAAATAATTTTCATGTTCGGCGCAAGCTGTATTTTTAATATTCGATGATTGAATTTATAAAAATTTTACATCATCTCTTTACTGCAATGTATTTCAGTTATTTTATACCATGACGTTTAATGAGAATAATTATGCAGTCAATAAACAATAAATAAACATTTATTACTGCGATAACTAAGTATTTATATTTAAAATTTCTATTGTGCGCCATATTTCTATTACCACTATCATCAGATTTTTTTTACCTGTTAGCTTTTTATCTTTTCTTTTCTCTTGTTCAAATACAAAGAATATTACTTATTTCCAGGATTTAACCGACACATCAAAAATATATACACAGTATATTAAAACAACTTATGAAACTGTATTGCAGCCAGATGATCTGATTGGGATTAATGTAACCAGTAATAACCCGGAAGCCACTTCAATATTTAATATGCAAGGCAGCCTGATACCGTTGTCGCCAGGCTTAAGTAATGGAATAACCTCCGCTCCGGTCGCAAGTAATAATCAATCCGAAAATGCCTACCTGGTGGATAAACAAGGATTCATTGATTTTCCGGTATTAGGCCGTATAAATGTTAAAGGCTTAACTATTCAGCAGTTGAAAGACAGTTTGAAAACAAGATTGAACCAATACCTGCAGGATCCGATTGTAAATATCCGCTTGCTAAATTATAAGGTAACTATATTAGGTGAAGTACAACGGCCGGCTTCTTACACAATACCAAGCGAACGTATAACCATAATGGATGCAATAGGCTTGGCAGGCGATTTGACTATTTACGGAAAAAGAGAAAATGTGCTGCTCGTGCGTGAGGAGAACGGCCAGCGCAAGTTCATTCGCTTAAACCTTAATTCTTCAAACCTGTTTGAATCTCCATATTATTATCTCAAGCAGAATGATATATTATATATAGAGCCCAGTAAAGCTAAAGTAGATACGTTAAACTCCCAAACACTGCGCACCATTGGTGTTGCGGCCGCAGTTTTGACAGCCATTGTTTTAGCTTTTTACAGACTTAATTGACGAATAGAAAATATGCAGAATATGATTGAAACCAATGGTCATACCAACATAGAATCTAAAGGTGTTTTAAAAGACAGTAGTTTTAATTTAAAAGATTTTTTGCATAAATATTTTAGTTATTGGCCCTGGATCGCAGGTTTTGTAATACTCTTTTCCAGCCTGGCATTCTTATACATACGCTATACCAGCCCCGTATATATAGTAACTTCCAAAATACTAATTAAAGATGATGTCGGCACATCTGCAGCCACGCAGGATATATTAAGCGATATAGATATTTTAAATACAAAGAATAATGTAAACGACGAAATACAGGTTTTGCAAACACGGTTTTTAATATCCAAAGTGGTAGATGAATTAAAGTTAAATATCAGCTATTTTATTACCGGTAATATAAAATCATCAGAACTTTATAAAAATGCGCCGTTCAGGATTAGCATTCTTTCTTTAAACGACAGCAATCTTATACCACAGAGACTAGATTTTAAATTTATCCCTAACAGCAACGCATTTGAGCTCGAGCACAATGATGTAAAAGGTAACTATAATCTCTACGATACGATAAAACTTGATAACATAATTTTTACCGTGGAGCCTGTAAAAGCAAACAAAAAGTTAGAAGGAAATTATTTTGCCATTGTAAGCACTGCAGATGCTATAACTGATAAATATTTACATGATATTAATTCAGAAATAGCCGATAAGGAAGCTAATGTAATATTGTTAACGCTTCGGGAAACATCCCCAAAAAAAGGTGAAGACATATTAAACAAATTATACGAAGTATATACCCTCACCAATCAGTATTATAAAGATGCTACTGCTGACAGTACAATAAATTTTATTAATCAACGACTTGAAATAGTGGCAAATGAATTATCAGGTGTTGAACAAAAAGTAGAACAATTTAAAACACAAAACAAACTTTATACAAACCTTGGAGAACAAGGCACTTTGACGCTGAACAATATGAGCGAGCTGCAGAAACAGGTGGTGCAGCAACAGGTTCAAATAAATATCATAGAATCAATGGAAACCCATATTAAAAATGGCAATTCGAGAGTGGTTCCTAATGCAGCCGATATACAAGACCCAACCTATATATCAGCAGTTGAAAAGTATAACAATATGGTTTTGGAAAGAGACCGGCAGTTGCAAACTACAAAATCTGATAACCCACTTATTAAAAATTTAGATAAGCAGATTGAAATTATGCGGGCCGACCTTTTAACCCATCTTAATGCAATTAAAGCAGGAATGATAACTACCCGTAACGAACTGCAAAAGAAAAATGCACAATTAATGGGCGATATTAAAAAAACGCCTTCTAAGGAACATGCTTTTCTTGATATCTCAAGGCAACAGGAGGTAAAGCAACAACTATACATTTATCTTTTACAAAAAAGAGAAGAAACGGCAATTACAAAATCTGCTACAGCCCCCAACTCAAGACTGATTGAGCCTGCAAAAAGCGATCAAATGCCTTTTGCACCCAAGAAACAACTTATTTATGTTATTGCTTTTGCGTTGGGCCTTTTAATTTCAATAGCCTTTGTATATTTTAAAGAATTACTTAACAACAGGATCACATCCGGAAAAGATATCACAAAGGCTTTAGATATTCCGGTAATAGGTGAAATTGGGCACAACTCTTCGGACGAAGCTGTTGTTATAAAGCAAAATTCCCGTACACCTTTATCTGAGCAATTTAGAATACTAAGAACTAATCTTCAGTTTATATTAAAAGGAAAGAAACAGGTAATACTCATAACATCAAGTAGAAATGCAGAAGGTAAATCTTTTATATCGATAAACTTAGCATGTTCATTAGCTATTTCGGGCAAAAGGGTGGTGCTTATGGAGTTAGATTTAAGAATACCGCAAGTCTCAAAAAATTTAGGAGACCCAGGTGGAAAAGGGTTTTCAGATTATGTGGTAGGTGGAATATCAAGAGAAGAATTAATAAAGCCTACAACTATTCACCCTAACCTGTTTTTAATAAGTGCAGGCACACTTCCGCCAAACCCGGCAGAGCTTCTGCTGGAAAAAAATGTTGCCGAACTTTTTCAATATTTGAGAACGAATTGGGATTATATTATTGTGGATACACCACCGGTAGGTTTGGTTACCGATGCAGTTATAATTGCCAATAATGCTGATGCAGGCATTTATATAGTAAGGCAAAATTTTACTTTTAAGCAGCAACTAAGCATTGTTAAAGATTTGGTTGACAATTCAAAAATTCCAAATCTCTCCATTCTTATTAATGATGTAGAATTCAAAGCCAGGTATGGATATGGGTATGGGTATGGGTATGGGTATGGGTATACTAGTAATACTCACCATTTAAATTCCATCTCAAAAAACAAGCTGTTTTATAAAAAGAAACAGTAACTGTATAAAACATTTTGAGTGCTTACTATTTTATGAAAATTATATATATAGCGGGGTATGGAAGAAGTGGCTCAACACTGGCAGATGTAATTTTAAGTAACCGATCTGGCACGTTTGGCCTCGGAGAAATTGCCAATCTTCCCAGGAGATCCCCGTCTTCTGATTATTTACCTATTTGGAATAATTGTATTGCTTACCTAAACACTCAGTTTAATGCAGCCGTATTAAAAAATTCATCTAAATGCGATTATAGTTTTAATAGGTGCAACAGTACAAATTATAAAAAACTATGGTTAGCCTTGTTTAATTATATCCAGCACAACCATAACGAAAAGATAGATGCCTTTGTTGATTCATCAAAAACAACATGGAAAACTTTATTAAGGCCTAAAAGGCTGCAACAATCAGGGTTTGATATTTATATTATTCATTTAAAAAGAAATAGAAAAAATGTCTTTGCTTCAACCTTACAGGGTAACAACAGAACACTTAAAAAAAGAAGCAATGCTAAAAAAAATTATGCCTTTGGTATTAAATCTGTAATCTCTAGAGCATTAATAAACCTGCTCACCAAGTTCTTATACAAAAGACCGGGATATAATTACAAAATAATGCATTATGAAAAATTGATAGAAGACCCTGCCTTATTTATTAGAGAAGTGTATGGATTCTGCGGCATTAATTATCTAAACGATAAAAACTATATTGAACGTATTAAATTCAATTCTTATTACCCAGGGACTGCCTTTGAAGGTAATAGGATGAGAACAGAAAACAATTGCATTGCAATCAAAAATGGATAGTTTGCTAACTAAAGCCTTTTTTGCAGCCCTCTTTATTTCAGGTATCCCTTTATTCAGTAGTGGTTTGCCACAGCCATCAGATATGATGATGGCGGTAATAGGGTTGCATTTTTTTATTAATAGCGATAAAGAATTTATTTACAATAATTATTTGCTGATAACATTCGTATTATACACGCTTGTCATCAATATGGTATATACTATTATATTATCCGATCCCAGCTTTCTCCCCTCATTATTTTATTATCCTTTTTGTCTGCTGATTTTCGTTCTTGGCAAAAACTTAGAATTTAATGCTAAATCGCTCACTTATATGAGGGCCTGCTATATAACTCTCGGCTTTTTACTTCTTGTTGTAAACATACTTTTTCCCACGCTTTCATCAAGACAAACAGTTTTATTCAATAACCCAAATCAGCTTGGATATTGGGCTCTGTCAATGATTATAATTTACTTCTATCTCTTCAAAAAGATTGACGCAGGGAATTTTAATTCAGCCGAGATAATAATTTTTTTACTTTTTACCTATTTTGTTGTCGCCTCTTTATCTAAAGCTGCTATTGCTGCTTTGTTTTTATTTTTTATATTATTCGCTTTGCAAAATTTTAAGTTAAAGAACTTCCTTTCTTTATTAACACTATTACTTTTTGCTTTTTATGCATTCTCTAAAACCGAGTTATATGTATATTTTATAAAGCGTATGGAGAACTTTGCGCAGGAAAATGACAGTTCGTTACAATCAAGAGGATATTACAGAATATTTGATTTTCCTCAATACTTATATTTTGGATCAGGCCAAGGCTCTTATGGAAGGTTTTTTAAATTATCTGAGCATATAATTGAAATACATTCTTCAATTGGCACGATTGTATTTTCCTATGGATTGATTGGATTGGCGCTATTTTGTTTAATGATTATTTCGATGACCACCTGGAAAAATTTTTTGATTTACCTTTTGCCTTTGTTTTTGTATGGTCTAACCCACAATGGTTTAAAAGAAACAAATTTTTGGTTACTGTTAGGTCTCTTTTCAAACGTAAAGCTTAAAAAGCATTCATTTAATACATATATAAATATGGTAAAATGAAACTTGCGTACACTATACTTTTATTTGCCGTTATTCTTTTCTTGTGCAATACCTCAAAGGCTCATTGCAATGTTATAAACAATTACCAAAATGTTGATTCGTTAAGTGCAGATTCATTGACAAAAGATATTTTGAAAAATGGTTTTTATATAGAAAAATCTTTGCCTGCCAACTATGTAAAGGACGCTTCGGTTGATTATACAAAATACATTCAGGCAGCATTAAAAGCACATAAGAAAGTTGTATTTCCCTCTTTTCCATTATTGATTAATGATGAAGGCATACAGGTAACAGACAATAGTCAATGGCTATTTGTAAAAGGCGCCGTTTTAAAGTTAAAGCCCACTAATAAAACACATTATCAAATAGTACAAATAAAAAATGCTGCAAACGTTATTTTATTAAACCCGAATATAGATGGGGACAGAGCCAACCATCTTTCAAAGGAAGGGGTTTGGGGATTTGGCTTATCAATAATTTCATCAAGCGATGTAAGACTATATAATGTTGTTTTAAAAAACTGCTGGGGGGATGGCTTATATATAGGCCAGGCAAACAAAGTGCCCAGTAAAAATATTTATGTTTATAATGTTTTTTGCGATAGTAACCGAAGAAACGGGATAACAATAACAAGCGGTATTAATATTTATATCAACAATGCAATTTCACAAAACTCGCAAGGCGCCCTTCCTATGGCTGGTATTGATATTGAGCCGAATGATTCAACAAACAAACTTGATAATATAGTGCTTAATAATCCCGTTACAAAAAATAATTCAGGCAAAGGGATACAAATTGGCATTATTAAAATGACAAGGCTTAATAGTAACTACGTAAGTATTTCCATACTTAACCATTATGATATTGGATCGCCCATAGGTATTTTAATAGCCAGTAAAAAGCCTTATGTCATCAAACGCCAAACTGTTGCAAAATTTCTTGGACATATCAATATTCAAAACCCTATATGGGAAGACAACGACGATTCGCAGTTTAGAGCACTAAGCCTGGATGAGATTGCCCCCAATATCACCATCCAAAACCCCGTTATTAAAAGAAAAGGTAAGGCATTAAGCAATGCACAAATTCATGAACTTATACAGGGGAAAACAAATCTTAAAGAAAAGGTTTTAATAAACTAATGCTGTGATTGTTGATTTTTTACACTCAATCAAGTGAATAGAACTCTTCAAAACAAGCCTAAAATAATACGCGTAACAACTGTTCCTCAGTCATTGCATCAGCTTATAAAGCCGCAGTTAGATTATCTTGAAAAAGACTTCGATTTAATAACAGTTTCAGGACCTTTTGACCAGGAAAATATAAACACGTATGATGAATGGAAATACAAGCATTATGAAATTAATTTAACACGCACAATTTCTCCATTGGCAGATGCAAAAGCCATCAGGCAATTATATAAAATTATAAAAAAAGAGAAGCCGGATATTATTCATACGCATACGCCAAAAGCAGGTTTGATTGGAATGATAGCTGCATATTTAGCCGGCACAGAAATAAGATTGCATACAGTGGCGGGCTTGCAGTTTGCAGCAACCAAAGGCGCAAAAAAACAAATGCTGATTGCGTTTGAAAAGCTTATTTATAAACTGGCGCACCAGATAATGCCTAATTCGAAAGGCGTATATAACTATATCGTTAAAAATAATTTATGCAAGCCGGCAAAACTTAAAATGCTTGCCAATGGTGCTACAATTGGCATTGACCTGAATAAATATAAAAGAACTGCAGCTATAGAAGATGCTGCAATTAAAATTAAGGCTGCGTCAAACATACATGACAATGATTTTGTTTGCTGTTTTATTGGTCGGCTTACAAAAGACAAGGGCACAGAAGAATTAATAACCGCATTTCAGCAGATTTTTGAGATTCATCCAAATGTGAAGCTGATTTTATTGGGTAGGTATGAGCAACATTTAGATCCTGTTGACAAAAGATATATTGATTATATTGAAACAAACCCACGTATCATTCACTTCGGTTATCAAATGGATATACGACCATATTTAGCGTTTAGTCATCTATTTGTGTTTCCAAGTTATCGGGAAGGTTTGCCTAATGTAGTGCTGCAGGCTGGCAGTTTCAACCTTCCATGCGTTGTAACCAACATTCCCGGCTCAAGCGAAATTATTAAAGATGGATACAATGGCCTGGTTGTTCCGGCCAAAGATGCAGGCTGTTTAATGCAGGCTGTTTTGTGTTTGATTGAAGATGATAAACTGCACTGTGAAATGAGCAAACGTGCACGGGCTGTTATTGCTGAGAAGTACGACCAGCTATCAATTTTAGAAGCACTTAAACAGGAGTATTTCAAATGGATAAATAAGAAAACTCATCCTGAAGATTAATTGTGATAATGAAGAAGTTGTTTGATATAACGTTTGCTACTGTTTCGCTGATTATACTATTGCCTTTATTTATTATTCTTTATTTTTTAATTCTGCTGAAATTAGGCAGGCCTGTTTTTTTTAAGCAAGACAGGCCTGGGAAAAATTGCAAAATTTTTTACCTGTATAAGTTTCGCACAATGACGAATGAAAAAGACTCAAATGGCAAACTGCTTTCCAATGAGCAAAGGCTAACGTCATTCGGCAAATTTTTAAGATCAACAAGCTTTGATGAATTGCCAAGCCTAATCAATGTAATTAAAGGAGAATTAAGTTTTGTGGGGCCACGCCCGTTGCGCACACATTATTTACCTTACTATAACACAGAACAATTAAAACGCCAGCAAGTATTACCTGGCATAACCGGATGGGCGCAGGTTAACGGAAGGAATTTACTTACGTGGGAACAAAAGCTGTCAATGGATGTTTGGTATGTTGAACATAGAAGCTTTTTGCTTGATATGAAGATTATTTTGCTTACTATAAAAAAGGTTTTAAAGCGTGAGGGGATAACTCCGGGGCAAAGAGAATTTGATATTCCTTTTGATGAATACATGAAGGCGAAAACAAATGATGAGAGAAGAACAGCAGTTTCTTGAACAGTTTAAAAAGGATATGGGTTTTGAAAAAATCCTCCAATCTGTGAATGAGAATCTGTTTGCAGCGGAAAATGCTTTGTACCAGGATTTGCCTGAAGAAAGGGCCACCATTCATATTATTGGTTCGCCAAGATCGGGAACTACTTTATTAAATCAATTGATCAGCTCCTGCCTGGATGTGGGATATATTAATAATTTTATAGCTGCCTTTTGGAAAACGCCCTTGCACGGAATAATTCTTTCAAAAAAACTCATCGGCTTAAATTATGATTCGGACTATACTTCAGACTTTGGTAAAACTAATGCTATTACAGAACCGCATGAGTACACCTATTTCTGGTGTTATTTTTTAAAGTATAATAAGATAGGCCAGACGCCCCCGGAACATGATAATGAAATTGACTGGCAGCAGCTCAAACTTGTTTTACTAAATATGTGCCATGCCTTTAAAACCTCTATCGTTTTTAAGTCGCTGTTTCTTGGCTGGCATATGGCTTCCGTTTTAAAAGTTTTACATAAAACCCTGTTCATTCTGGTTGAGCGGGATATTACTGATAACGCCTACTCGCTTTTGCAAATAAGAAAAAAATATTTTGGAACCTATAATACATGGGCTTCCATAAAGCCAATGCAGTACGAGGCTTTATCAGAATTGAATCCGTTTGAACAGGTAATCGGCCAGGTGTATTATTTAAATGAATCGTATAAGCAACAGCTTAACAACATTTCTCCTGACAACTTTCTGCATATAACTTATAAAGAAATATGCGCATCTCCTGCAACTGTTTTAAACAGCATCATAAAAAAACTGGAAGTACTGCAGGTTAAACAAAGCATTATTAAACAGCCGCCGGCATATTTTAATTCAAAATCTTGCATCAGCCGGGAAGACAGGATGGCTTTACAAAAAGCAGCGCATACTTTTTTTAGCCGAACAGTCCACAACATTCTGTAAAATATGCAGCAAGAGTACGGCTCTGATTTTCATTTTATGAACTTTTCCGGTTTACCCAAAAGCCCGGGAATTCAAGATATGTATGCGCAATCAAATTTATTTTTTTCAGGCCGTACTGCATTATACAACCTCATTCAAAAAGGCATTGCTTTATATAACTGGCAAAATATTTATTTACCCGAATATTATTGTCATGATGTGGATGCATTTATAAAAGCGCTGCCGGTAAATATTTTTTATTATAATGATGTCCCTTACAATACCGGAATAATTGATACAGCAGCATTGGATAAAAAAAATAATGCTTTTATACATGTAAACTATTTTGGCCTGAATGCTTATTCACGTTTAAAGTTGAATAACGCATTTATAATAGAAGATCATACACATGACCTTACATCTGAATGGGCGCTTAACAGTACAGCGCATTATTGTTTTGCCTCGTTAAGAAAAAGCCTGCCGGTGGCTGCAGGCGGAATAGTATGGTCGCCGCAAAAGCTGGAGTTGCCGGAAGTAATGGCTGAAAAGGATGTATCTGCTGCAGCTTGCTACATCAAATTATCGGCAATGCATTTAAAGAAAGCGTATTTGAATCAACATTATAATGATAAACAAGCCTTCAGAAATTTATATACGAGCAGTGAGTCGTTATTTGAAGCACACGAAACAAATGGCGCACTTCCTTCAATTATTCAAAGCGCCATCAATACAATTCCAATTGAAATATTGCGGGCACGTAAAATAAATAATTATAAATATTTAAGCAATGCCGTACATAAAAAGGAAATTATATGGCAACAACAAATTCAGGATAGGTGTCCCTTTGCTTTTATTCTTTTTTTTAAAGAAGCACTGCAAAGAGATAAGATGAAAGCATACTTAATTAAGAACAATATTTATCCGGTAGTATTGTGGCCAAATCAAAAGGAAACGGAAGCAAAAGCATTTTCTGAAAAAATATTGCTTATTCATTGCGATGTTCGATACAATTCAGCAGATATGCAATGTATAGCGGAAACAATTAATCGTTATCCGCATGCAGGTTAAAATAGTTTCTGTTTTTGATACAGCTGAATGGAATAATGTTATCAAGCAATGTATTTATTATGATTTTTATCATTGCAATTCCTATAACAAATTAGACAAA
>JAEWBD010000182.1 GCA_023391315.1 Bacteroidota bacterium
CCCATGCTGGCAGACTTTAAGCCAAGCGGTAAATACATGATGGCAGACCTGCATCAATATGGCGGTGTACCTGCCGTAATGAAATATCTGTTGAGCAAAGGCCTGATACATGGCGATTGTTTAACGGTAACCGGTAAAACCATTGCAGAAAATTTAAAAGATGCGCCCGATCTTGATTTTGAAAAGCAGGATATTTTAATGCCTTTGGAAAAGCCACTTAAGGCAACAGGCCATTTACAAATTTTATACGGCAATCTTGCCGAGAAAGGAAGTGTGGCAAAGATTACCGGCAAAGAAGGCGAGCGTTTTGAAGGCACTGCAAGGGTGTTTGAAGGCGAAGCGCATTTGATAGAAGGTTTGCAAAGCAAGCGTGTGCATGCAGGCGATGTGGTGGTCATACGCGGCATCGGCCCCAAAGGTGCGCCGGGCATGCCCGAAATGCTGAAACCAACGGGTGCCATTATTGGTGCAGGTTTAGGTAAAAGTGTTGCCTTAATAACCGATGGCAGGTTTAGCGGCGGCACACATGGTTTTGTGGTGGGCCACATTACACCGGAAGCGCAGGACGGCGGCCTGATTGGTTTGGTTGAAGACAATGATATAATTGAAATAGATGCCATCAATAATACGCTTACTTTAAAAGTGAGTGAAGAAGAAATTGCGAAGCGCAAGGCTGCGTGGAAGCAGCCTGCATTAAAAGCAACAAATGGTGTTCTTTATAAATATGCAAGAAGTGTAAAAACGGCAAGTGAGGGTTGTGTTACGGACCAGGAATAGGGATTTAAAAGATGATTGGAATATTTATAAAAAGTGTTGATGTTGTTGAATATATAATAATATGACAAAACAATATTTCATAGAATTAGCTGAATATAACTTATGGGCAAATAACATTGCCTGTGGCTGGCTCGAAAATATTTCTGATGAACAATGGAACAAGCCAATCGTCAGCAGTTTTAGCAGCATACAGGAAACGGTATTGCATATCATCAGTGCAGAAAATACGTGGCTGCAAAGGTTCAGGCATGAACCGGTGAAATGGTTGCAGTCAACATATAAAGGAACAAAAGCAGAACATATAGCACTTTGGAAGAAAACATCTGAAGCTTTCAAAATATTTGTTGAAAATTTTAATGAAATGGATCTTACTAAAAACTGCGATTTTAAAAGATTGAACGGAGACGCTTATTCAATGCCCTTTTACCAGTTGTTTGCACACGTCGTCAATCATGCAACATATCATCGCGGACAATTGGTGACCATGTTGCGGCAATCGGGGTTTATAAATGTTGGCTCAACAGATTTACTGGGCTATTACAGATAACAGTTGTATTAAATTGAAATATATCTCACAATAAAACCCACTGGCTGGGTTCACAATAAAAAATGTTTTTATGGAAACACTTGAATTAGTTAAAGAAGAAGCTGCTAAACCAAAAGTTGAAAATATCAGTGGCAGTGAAGCCGTGATGAGAGCATTGATAGCTGAAGGCGTGGAAACAATTTTTGGTTATCCCGGCGGCGCTATTATGCCCATATATGATGCATTATTTGATCACGACGATAAACTAAAACATATACTCGTACGCCACGAGCAGGGTGCCATACATGCAGCGCAGGGCTTTGCACGCACAAGCGGTAAAACCGGTGTCGTGTTTGCAACCAGCGGCCCGGGCGCCACGAATCTTGTAACAGGCCTTGCCGATGCGCAAATTGATTCTACACCCCTTGTTTGTATCACCGGCCAGGTATTCGCGCACCTGCTGGGCACTGATGCTTTCCAGGAAACAGATGTAATAAATATTACAACGCCTATTACCAAATGGAATTACCAGGTTACCGATGCCAACGAAATTCCTTCAGCGCTGGCAAAGGCTTTTTACATTGCTTCCAGCGGAAGACCAGGGCCTGTTCTTATTGATATTACCAAGAATGCGCAGGTGCAAAAATTTGATTTTGCAGGATATAAAAAATGCGATCACATACGCAGCTATCGCCCCAAGCCAATTGTTCGCAAAGAATATATTGAAGAAGCGGCAAAGCTCATTAACGAAGCAAAAAAGCCATTCGTGCTTTTTGGGCAAGGTATAATCCTGGGCCAGGCTGAAAATGAATTTAAAACTTTTATTGAAAAAGCAGGTATTCCGTCTGCATGGACCATACTGGGTTTAAGTGCTTTGCCAACAGATCATCCTTTGAATGTGGGCATGCTTGGTATGCACGGTAATTACGGGCCAAATGTTTTAACCAATGAATGCGATGTGTTGATAGCAATCGGTATGCGTTTCGATGATCGTGTTACGGGCCGGTTAGATAAATATGCAAAACAGGCAAAGATTATCCACCTGGATATTGATCCCGCAGAAATTGATAAAAATATAAAAACTACGGTTCCGGTTTGGGGTGATTGTAAAGAAACATTGCCTTTGTTAACTGAGCTTGTTGATAAGAAGGAACACAAGGAATGGCTTCAAAAATTTAGAGAATATACAAGGCAGGAAGAAGAGGTTGTTATAGAAAAGGAAATGCATCCAACTGTTGATGAAATGAGCATGGCTGAAGTGCTTAATGTGTTGAATGAATTAACCAAAGGCGATGCAGTTATTGTAACAGATGTTGGCCAGCACCAGATGGTAGCCTGCCGTTATGCTAAATTTAACCAGTCAAAAAGCAATGTAACATCCGGCGGATTAGGCACCATGGGTTTTGGCTTGCCGGCTGCTATCGGCGCCAAATATGGTGCACCGGAAAGGCAGGTTGTTGCTATCATAGGCGATGGTGGTTTTCAAATGACGTTGCAGGAAATGGGAACTATTATGCAGTATGGCGCAGCAGTAAAAATCCTTATACTGAACAATAATTTCTTAGGCATGGTGCGCCAATGGCAGGAACTCTTTAATGCAAAAAGATATTCTTTCGTTGACATACAAAGCCCTGACTTTGTAACTATAGCAAAAGGTTATGGTATTGAAGGTAAATCCATCAATAACAGGAAAGACTTAAAAGCTGCTTTGCAGGAAATGCTTGATTACAAAGATTCTTATCTGCTTGAAGTAATGGTGGGAAAAGAAAATAATGTATTCCCCATGGTTCCGCAGGGCTGCAGCGTGGCAGAGATAAGATTGAAATAATTGTCTGAACCGGAATTTATCAGATTTAAAGATTTAACAGGATTAACTTATTTATCATGAATGATTCAAAGAATAATCAAATTGCTAAACACTCCTCTTCAGGGGCTGCAGGCAAACAGGAATTCACTGTAACAGTGTATACAGAAAACCAGATTGGTTTACTTAACAGGATTGCCATCATTTTCACAAGAAGAAAAATAAATATTGACAGTTTAAATACTTCTCCCACCGAGGTTGAAAGCGTACATCGTTTTACAATTGTGATTAATGAAACGGAAGATGTAGTGCGCAAACTTTGCCGGCAGATTGAAAAACAGGTAGAGGTATTAAAGGCATATTATAATACCAATGATGAAATTATATGGCAGGAAATGGCCTTATATAAAGTGCCCACCGATGAGCTTGCAGCAAAAGCAAAAGTAGAAAGGCTGCTTCGCGAAAAAGGCGCACGTGTTGTGGCAATACGCCGCGACTATACGGTATTTGAAACCAGCGGCCACCGCGAAGAAATTGAAGGCCTGATGAAAGCGCTGGAACCATATAGCCTGATTGAGTTTGTACGCACTGCCCGTATTGCTATTATTAAAGACAGTAAAGGCTTTCATGCAAAACTAAAAGAATTTGAAAGCGAACAACCGGCAGAAGAATTAGTAGAGAATGAATTTTTAAACCAGCAGGATAAAGTATTTAGCATGTAAGCCATCTGATTAAATAGTAAGGATTAAAAGATTATAGTTTTATTTATGAAGCCACAAAACATTATTCCAATGCTTGCCTACGAAAACGGCATTGCCGCTATAGAATGGTTATGTAAGGCGTTTGGTTTTGTGGAGAATAAGGAAATGCGTTTTATGGAGGGAAATATGGTAACGCATGCTGAACTGATATTGAATGATAATGTCATTATGCTGGCAACACCTTCGGCAGATTATGAAAGTATAAATACACACCGGCTGCATTGTGAACGGATAAATAAGTGGTTGAATAATAATCCTTATATAGCAGATGGCTTATTGGTATATGTTGATAACGTGGAAGCACATTACGCAAACGCAAAAGCAAACAACGCGGAAATCTTATCGGAGATAGAAGATGGTTTTCCTGCCAAACGTTATCGTTGTGCAGATATTGAAGGCCACAGATGGATGTTTATGCAAAAAGGTTAAATAAGAATGTTACATAGCATGGAAAAAGTTTTTAAATACATCAAAAGAAACAGGGAGATATTTTTAGAACTGGTAAACAGCTTAAGCATTGATCAGCTCAATAAAATTCCGGCAGGTTTTAATAATAATATTGCCTGGAATTTCGGGCATATTGTTGTAAGCGCTCAAGCATTGTGCTATGTGCGCCCCGAAATAAAACCGGATATGGATATTCCTTTCAAAATAAAATATCAAAAGGGCTCAAAGCCTGAAAGTTTTATAATGCAGGAAGAAATTGATATACTGAAGCAGCAACTTCTTTCAACTATAGATGCTGTTGAGCAGGATGTGAAGCAGGGCGTGTTTAAAAATATCAAGCCATATTCAACGGCTACTTATGGTTATGAAATGAATACAATTGAGGAAATTCTTACCGCCACACTGGCGCATGATTCATTGCATTATGGTTACGCTTTGGCCCAAAATAAATTAGTTTAAACAGCGTTATGAAAGCTGAAAAAGTAATACCGGTATTAAGGATATTCGATTACAACAAAGCCATCGAATTTTATGTGGACTGGCTTGGGTTTAAAGTGGAATGGGAGCATCATTTTGAAGAGAATACGCCGGTGTATATGGAAGTTACAAAAGGTGATATTACATTTCACTTAAGTGAACATCATGGTGATGGAACGCCCGGAACACATGTATTTATATGGTGTGAAGGCGTGGAAGCATATCACCAGGAACTCATTAGTAAAAAATATAAATACAACAGGCCTGGCCTTGAAAAAACATTTTATGGCGCACTCGCATTTACGGTAAATGATCCTTTCAATAACAAAATAATATTTAACCAAAAGCTAGATGACAAAACCAATGAATAAACTGCTTGTAAACATATTGCTTGTTTGTTTTATTGCTGTGTTTGTAATAACCGGTAATGCACAAACCATCGTTATTCAGACACAGAGCACTTCTCTTGCATTGCGTGTAAATAATAATAAGCAATTGCAGCAGCTTTATTTTGGTAACCGTTTTTCCGACACATCGGCTTACGCCGCTTTTAATATGGCGCGAACACCTGCTTTTCCAACGGCCGGTATCAATTATAACAACGAACCTGCCATGCAGGTGCAGCATGTTGATGGCAATATTTCTTTACAGCTGAATTACGTAGATCATTCAATAGAAAAGCCAAATGATGATATTACCATCACGCATATTAATTTAAAAGATCCTGTTTATCCCTTGTATGTAACGCTCCATTTTGCAGCTTACAATAAAGAAAATATAATTGAAGAATGGACAAGTATTCGTCACGAAGAAAAAGCACCGGTAATTTTAATGCGCTATGCTTCTTCGTTTTTGAGTTTGAACGATAATAACTTTTATCTCACACATTTTTATGGCGACTGGGCAAGCGAAATGCAGTTAGAAGAAACAAAACTGCCCGGTGGCATCTTTAATATCCAATCTAAGTTGGGTACAAGGGCAACGAATTCTGAATTGCCGTCGTTTATGATATCGCCCGGCAAACCCGCGGAAGAAAATGAGGGTGATGTGTTTGCCGGCTCGCTGGCATGGAGCGGAAATTTTAACCTGCAGTTCGAGAATATTCAATACGGTCGCAGTGGGGGTTCTTTGAAGATTATTCCCGGCATTAATGCTTATGCTTCCAACTATTTATTAAAACCAAAGGAAACCTTTAATACACCACATTTCATCTTTACTTATACATCGAAAGGTAAAGGACAGGCCAGCAGGAATTTGCATGCATGGGCTTTAAAATATGGTGTGTGGAATGGCTATCAAACCAGGCAAACTTTACTCAATAACTGGGAGGCCACTTATTTCAACTTTACGCAGGACACATTGGTGAATCTCTTTGATGGCGCCAAAAAAATTGGCGTTGATTTATTTTTATTGGATGATGGATGGTTTGGTAACAAGCATCCCCGTCATGCAGACACGGCAGGCCTTGGCGACTGGCAGGCGAATAAAACAATATTGCCTGATGGCATTGGGTATCTTGTAAAGAATGCAGAAGCAAAAGGCATTAATTTCGGTATATGGATTGAGCCTGAAATGGTAAACCCGAAAAGCGATTTATATGAACAGCACCCCGACTGGATTTTAAAATTACCCAACAGGCCTGAAGACCTTTCACGCAATCAGTTGGTACTCGATCTTACCAATCCCAAAGTGCAGAATTTTGTATATGGCGTGCTGCATAATCTGCTTACAGAAAATCCCCTCATTGCCTATATAAAATGGGATTGCAACCGCCCGATGACGAATGCCTACAGTCAGTATCTCGGTGCCAACCAGCAGGCATTATATGTTGATTATGCAAACGGCTTATATAATGTTTTGCAGCGGGTGCGTAAAGAATTTCCAAAGCTTGAAATGATGTTGTGCTCAGGTGGTGGTGGCCGTGCAGAATACGGTGCATTGAAATATTTCAATGAATTTTGGGCCAGTGATAATACTGATCCTGTTGAGAGAATTTTTATGCAATGGGGTTACTCTTATTTTTTTCCGGCAGCTACAATATGTGCACATGTTACCAACTGGGGAAAGCAAAGTTTGAAATATAAAATCGATGTTGCCATGCAGGGCAAGCTTGGCTTCGATATAAGAGTGAATGATCTGAGTGATAAGGAAATTGCGTTCTGTAAAACAGCAGTTGATAA